>NZ_JBDPLV010000130.1:0-16319 GCF_039871605.1 Acrocarpospora sp. B8E8
ATCGCACCGTGACCGTCAAACGCGGCGGCCGGCCTGGCGGCGAATCACCGCACCCCGCACTGCTCCGCAGAAGCTTCATTTCCTCCGCCACCCAAAGGTGGGGGAATCCACGAAGGAGATCTGATGACCTATGTTGCCGCTGGCGACCGCTACGGGCCCATGCCGTACCACCGGACTGGGCGGAGTGGTCTCAAGCTGCCCGCCGTCTCGCTGGGGCTCTGGCACAACTTCGGCGACGACAAACCGCTCGACAGCCAGCGCGCGATCCTGCGCCGGGCGTTCGACCGTGGCGTGACCCATTTCGACCTTGCCAACAACTACGGGCCTCCGTATGGGTCGGCGGAGACGAACTTCGGGCGGATCTTCGCTGAGGACTTCCGGCCGTATCGGGATGAGCTCGTGCTTTCCACGAAGGCGGGCTGGGACATGTGGCCCGGGCCGTATGGGGAGTTCGGGTCGCGGAAGTATCTGCTGGCCAGCCTGGACCAGTCGCTGGCGCGGATGGGCGTGGACTACATCGACATCTTCTACAGCCACCGGTTCGATCCTGAGACGCCGCTTGAGGAGACGATGGGGGCGTTGGATTACGCGGTGCGTTCGGGGAAGGCGCTCTATGCGGGTATTTCGTCTTACTCGCCGGAGCGTACGGCGGAGGCCGCCCGGATCCTGCGGGAGATGGGCACGCCGCTGCTGATCCACCAGCCGTCGTATTCGATGCTCAACCGGTGGATCGAGGGTGGTCTGCTGGACACGCTGGAGGCAGAGGGTGTCGGTTGCATCGCGTTCTCGCCGTTGGCGCAGGGCATGCTGACCGATCGGTACCTCGGCGGTATTCCGGAGGGGTCGCGGGCGTCGCAGGGCAAATCGCTCGACCCGGGTCTGCTGACCGATGAGTCGCTTCGGCATGTCCGCACCCTGAACGAGATCGCCAAGCAGCGTGGCCAGACGCTCGCCCAGATGGCGCTGGCCTGGGCCCTTCGCGACAAGCGGGTGACCTCGGTGCTTATCGGCGCGAGCAGCGTGCAACAACTCGACGACAGCCTCTCCGCGGTCGAGCGCCTCGACTTCAGCGCCGAGGAACTCGACGCCATCGACAAGAACGCCGTCGAAGCCGGCATCGACCTCTGGCGCGGCTCCAGCACCAGCTGAAGAGCCCGGTTGATCGTCTTCGGCTGGTTGCTTCGGCCCGGTGAAGCACGCTCTTCATTGGGCCGAAGTGGGGTTATAGGGCGTTGTGGCGCTGGAGGTAGGTGAAGGAGGCCCAGCCGGGGAGGACGGGGAGCCAGAAGGTCATCAGGCGGAAGAGGAGGACGGCGGAGGTGGCGACGGTAGGGGGAAGGCCGGCGACGGTGAGGCCGATGGAGAGGGCTCCTTCTACTGCGCCCAGGCCGCCAGGGGTGGGGGCCGCGGAGCCGATGGCGTTACCGGCCAGGAAGACGACGGCGACGGCGGCGAAGCTGACTTCGCCGCCGAAGGCGCGGACGCAGGCGCTGAGGCAGGTGATGAACATCAGGGAGAGCAGGAGCGTGCCGCTGAGGGCTTCCACGATCTTGCGGGGGGACTGCAGCACGTCCAGCAGGCGGGGAATGACGCCGGAGAACAGGGACCTGATTCGGGTGGAGAGCATCCGGCGCAGGGGGCGGACGGCCAGGATGACGACCATGATGACGGCGAGGCCGAGCAGGACGACCAGGACCCCCCGGGATGGGGTCAGGGACGGCGCGGCCTGAGTTCCGGTCAGATAGCCGAAGAACAGCAGTAGCAGGATGTGGGAGATCAGGCCGACCAGCTGGGAGGCCCCCACGCTGGCCACCGCCGGACCTGGTGGGACGCCACGTTTCTGCAGGTAACGGGTATTGATCGCGACGCCGCCAACAGCCGCGGGCGCGACCAGCTTGACGAAGGAGCCGGCGAGTTGGGCGAGCACCGTCTGGCCGAGGGGCAACTGCTCTGGCACGAACCCCCGCAGCATCGCGGCGGCCGCCACGTAGCTGCCCACGGCGGCGACCAGAGCGACTCCGCCCCAGGCCCAGTTCGCGCTGGTCACGACCGTGACCAGGTTGACCTGGCTGAGCTGGGACAGCAGAAAGTAGGCGGCGAGGGCGCTGGCGATGATCGTGACGAGGGTCCGCGGGCGGAAACGTTCGAGGCGGACCTCTTGGACCTCGGCCTGCGGCTTCAGCGCCACGATGTGGTCGCGGATGGCGGGCAGCAGATCCTTGTCCTTGCGCGTGGCCGCTCGAGTGGCGCGGGCGAGGGCGATTCGCTGCAGCAGGGGCATCGCGGAAGCGAGCATGTCCGCGCCGAGCACGGCCGTCGCCGATTTGACCGAACGCTCGGGGCCGACGCGCAAGGCCAGGTAGGCCAGGAGTTGTGCGATGTCGAGGCGGAGCAGCAGGTCACCGGCGGCGATCTCGCCGCTGCGCGCATCCACCAGGACGATCCGGCCGTCGGCGCCGACGTGGATGCTCTCCCCGGTCAGGTGACGGTGCGCCAGGCGGTGGGCGTGCAGGAGCCGTACCTGCTCCCAGGTCTGGGCCAGGAGTTCGTCGTCGATCTCGTCGTCGCCGAGGTCGGCGAGCGGGCGGCTGTCCAGGTGTTCGTACGCGAGGAGGGCCGCTTCGGTGCCGACCTCGCTGGTGCCCAGGAGGCGGGGAAGGCTGGCGCCGGCGGCCTGAGCCGCGTAGGCCATGAGGGCTTCGCGTTCGAGTTCGGCGCGGAGGGAGCGGATGGCCCGGCGGCGGGTTTCGGTGTTCAGGCGGAGGCGTCGCCACAGGCGGTACATGACGCCGGCCACCTGGCGGTCGCGGTCGAGCACGGTGACGTCGAGGCGGCTCTGGTCGGCCAGGCCGACCACGTAACGGCGGCTGCCGGAGGTGTCGTCGTCGATGCGGCGAGCGCTTACCGGGCCGAAGCCGAGCCGGCGCAGGGCGGCGACGACCGCGCTGCCCGGGGGGCGAGTGTTGGCGCTGCCGATGCCGTACAGGGTGGCGTAGCCGACGGCGAGGCCGACGAGGTAGGTGACGATCGCGCCGAGTGCGGTGACTTTGGTGGCGGTGAACAGGGCGAACAGGTCGAGGGCGAGGGCCATCCAGAGCAGGGCGCGCCATTGCGGGCGGCGGGACATGCGGACGGCGGTGGCGTACGCGATGGCGGGGGTGAGGACGGTGTTGAGGGGTTCGACGTCGCGGCCGCCGGTGAGCAGCTGGTTGAGGTCGGCGGGGCCTGCGGCGATGAGCCACTCGTCCACCGCGTACGACAACAGGAGGGCCAGGATGGCGGCGATCAAGCCTTGGGCGATGCGCATGCCGTCGCGGTGGAAGACCCTTTCGACGGCGAATGCGACGGGGACCGCGAGGACGGCGATGCCGCCGAGCAGGCCCGCGACCGAGGACAGGAACGCGGGAGCGCGCCCTGTTCCAGCGGCGACGTCGTTTTCGAGGCCGTTGAGGGTGCTTTGCGCTACCAGGGCCAGCAGGACGACGGCGACCAGGGCGAGCAGGGTGAGGAGGAAGCGGATGGCATCCGAAGGGCGGCGGATGCGCTGGGGCAGCAAGGGCTCGACGACGAGGACGACTCCGTGATCCGGAGCCCCCACCGATTCGTCCTTCTCCTTGATGCCCCTCACCACCGTGATTCTCTGCGATCTTTATTACTAGTGTCCACAATCGAAGTCATGTGCATCGGCCCTCGTCGGTGAGGTGGCCCTGGTGTCCACTGCTTACCACTCTATGGAGCGGGCGCGGTAAGTGATCAGGCGAGAGAAGATCACCTCGTTCCGCCACTGAGTGACGACTCGCCGCTGTCGAGGCGGGCGCCGGACGGGGTCGCCCGGCATAGTTGATCAGTTGTTGTTGATCACTACATCGGAGGTCACGCTCGCGTGACCTCGGAGGATGTATATGCGCCTGCTCTTCACCGCCGTTCTGTCCCTGGGTCTTCATGCCATGAATCCCGCTGTAAGCGCAGCGAATGCCGTGTCGGAGGGGAGCCCTGGTTCTGAGTTGGCCGATGCTGTGTCTAGGAGCAATCTCGTCCGCCATCTCCGGGTATTTCAGGACATCGCGGATCGGAATGGGGGTAATCGAGCGGCTGGAACGTCTGGGTTTGACGAATCCGCCGAATACGTGCGAAGCCAGTTGACAGCCGCCGGTTATCAGGTCGTCTCCGATCCCTTCGAGTTCATGTATTTCAAAGAACTGGCCCCTGCCCAACTAAAGCTGACCGTCAAATACCCCGCCAACCCCCTCTCATCACCCTTCAATCGCCACTCGGTCGCACGCAAGGGCACGGGGCCAGGCACCGCATCGGACCCGAACGGACGTTTTGATCCGGGCACGAACACGACCCAAGGCCCAGGCGGGAGCCTGGGTCCACGCCCGGGGGGAAGTCTGGGTCCACACCCAGGCGGAAACTTCGGTCCGCACCCGGGAGGACGCTTGGGTGCGCACCCGGGCGAAAACCTCGGTCCGCACCCGGAGAGAAGCTTGGGTCCGCACCCGGCCGGAAACTTCGGTCCACACCCGGGCGGACGCTTGAGTCCACGAGCGGGCGGAAGTCTGGGCACGAGTCCGAGCCCGAACGGAAGCCCGGCGACGAGCACGGATCCGGAGCCAGGGTCGGCGATCAAGGTGACCACGCTGCGGTTTTCGGGGTCGGGGCGGGTGAGAGGGCCTGTTCGGGACGCGGGGACTGGCTGCAGGGTTAGGGATTTTGCGGCTTTCAAGGAAGGTGGAGTGGCGAAGGTCGTTCGTGGAATTTGCACGATTGACCTGAAGGTCAGGCATGCGGTGGCCGCCGGCGCGGTCGGAGTGGTGATCGTTAACGATCGTGAAGGCGACCTGCGAGGAGGGCTCAGTGGGCCGCGGGCTCATGTGCCGGTGGTTGGTGTCCGCAAGCAGGATGGCGATCTGCGGGGATACGCCGAGATTGTCACCTCGACGTTGAGCGAGCGCCGGGTGACCCGGAACCTCATCGTGCAGACCCCGCAGGGCCGTACCGATGAAGTGATCATGGTGGGGGCGCATCTGGATTCCGTACAGGAAGGGCCGGGGATCAACGACAACGGGTCCGGTAGTGCGGCTGTGCTGGAATTGGCGCTGCGGATGCGGCAGTTTCGGCCGGATCGGGCCGTGCGGTTTGTCTGGTGGGGAGCGGAAGAGCTGGGTTTGCTGGGGTCCAAGCACTACGTAGGAAACCTGTCCCAACAGGAACGCGAAAATATCGGGCTATATCTGAATCTGGACATGATCGCGTCTCCTAATAGTATTTATGGGATTTTCGATGGGGACGACTCCGATCGCGTCGGAGAAGGGCCAGGGCCGCGCGGCTCGGACGAGATCGAACGGACCTTCCAGGCGTTCTATGACAGTCGCGGTCTGCCGCATACCGGGGTGGATTTCACCGGCCGATCGGACTACGGCCCCTTCATCGAGGCGGGGATCCCCGCCGGAGGCGTGTTCACCGGGGCCGACGCACAGAAGACCGCGGAGCAGGCAGCCCAGTTCGGCGGTATCCCCGGCAAACCGCTCGATCCCTGCTACCACCTGGCCTGCGACACGATCAAGAACATCCACCTGGTCGCGCTCGACGTGAACGCCGACGCCATCGCCCACGCCGTGGCCGCGTACGCGTTCCAGGACCGGTGATGAAATTGGGATTGCGCGCGCTCGTACAGTTGACCCATGGAGCTGCGGGTTTTGGGGGCGTGTCCTCTTGATTGTCCTGACACGTGTTCGTGGGTGGTGACCGTACGGGACGGGGAAGCGGTCGAGCTCAGGGGTAACCGTGATCATCCGTTCACGCGGGGGGCGCTGTGCGTGAAGGTGAACCGGTATCTGGAGCACACCAAGGCCGCAGATCGCATCCTTTACCCCATGAAGCGGGTCGGTCCCAAGGGATCCGGGCAGTTCGAGCGGATCTCTTGGGACGAGGCGCTGGCCACGTGTGCCGCTCGGCTGACCGAGATCATCGATGAGCACGGCGGCGAGGCCATCTGGCCGTATCAGGGGACGGGGACTCTCGGGTACATCCAGGGCGAGACCGGAGAAGCCGGGCGGCGGTTCTGGAATGTGCTGGGTGCGTCTCAGCACGATCTGAACATCTGCTCCCGAGCAGGACGAGACGGACTTCGCTTCACGAACGGGACCGCGGCCGGGATGGACCCGGAGACGTTCGCGCTGTCCCGGTTGATCCTTCTCTGGGGCACGAACACGCTGACCAGCGGGCATCATTTGTGGAAGTTCATCCAGGATGCCCGCGCCGCCGGGGCACATGTGGTCGCCATCGACCCGATCCGCACCCGGACGGCGGAACAGGCCGACGAGCACCTGCCCATCCGTCCGGGCACCGATGGCGCGCTCGCCCTCGGCCTGCTCTATGTCGTGCTGGAGGAAGGCGCGGAAGATCGCGACTACCTGGAGAATCACACTCTCGGCTGGGATGAATTCAAGGCAGAAATCCTGAAATATCCGCCGAGTCGGGTGGCTGAGCTCACCGGGTTGCCCGAAGCCGACATCCGTTCTCTTGGCGTACGGCTTGCGCATACCCGCCCAACGGGCATCCGCGCCACGATGGGCCTGCAACGCCACAGAGGCGGCGGCTCGGCGATGCGCTTGATCGCCTGCATTCCGGGCGTCACGGGCGATTGGCGCTACCCGGGCGGTGGTGTCGCGTACTCCACCTCCCCGTACGTGCCCCTCGCCGTCGACCCCCGCGATGACCTGCTTCCCAGACCGGTACGCACCCTCACCATGACCCGCCTAGCTGACGAGCTGGACGAATCGGTCAAATGCCTGTGGGTGTACGCGGCGAACCCGATGGGCTCCACGCCTGACCAGAACCGCATCCGGCAGCGGCTGCTCCGCGAGGACCTGTTCACCGTGGTGATGGAACAGTTCCCCACCGACACCGTCGATTACGCCGATATCGTGCTCCCCGCCACCATGCAGACCGAGCACATCGATCTTCATTCCGGCTACGGTCACATGTATCTGCTGTGGAACGAGCCCGCCGTCGAACCTCCGGGCGAGTGCCTGTCCACCACGGAGACCTTCCGCCGCCTGGCCCGCACGATGGGCCTGACCGAGCCCTCCCTGTACGACTCCGACCTGGAACTGGCCGAACAGCTGCTTTCCGGAACTTCCGCCATCAATCTGGACCAGATCCGCAAGGACGGCTGGGCCCGGTTCGATGTGGCCACCCCCTTCGTCCCGTTCACCGAGGGTTTCCCCACCCCGAGCGGCAGGCTCGAATTCACCTCCGACAAGGCCGCGGCGGCGGGCCACTCCCGGGTCGCCACCTATGTGCCATCCAGGACGGCCAGCGAGCCCTCCACCCGGCTCACGCTGATCACCCCCGCCTCCCACACCTTCCTCAACACGATCTTCGCCAACAACCCAGAGCTCCTCCGCCGCTCAAAGGACCCGACCGTCCTGGTCCACCCCGGCGACGCCGCCACCCGCGGCCTGACCACCGGCCAGCCGGCCCGAGTCTTCAACGCCCACGGCGAACTCACCGCGAAAGTTGAAATAACCGACAAGGTCCGCCCGGGGGTCGCGGCCATCACGAAGGGCCGCTGGCTCAAGCTCTCCCCCGACGGCGCCAACCCCAACGCCCTCATCGAGGAGGCCGACGCCGACATGGCCAAAGGCCCGCTCTATCACGACAACTGGGTAGAAATCACGCCTGCCAACTCCATCCCGGCAGCCGCTGAAGCCTGACAGATCGCGCCGCTGAAGCTCCACGAAGCTGTTACGACAGTTGGAGCTTGAACCCTTCGTGTGAGGCGGTGAAGCCCAGCGCACCGTAGAAGCGGTGGGCTTCCGTGCGGCGTTTGTCGCTGGTCAGCTGGACCAGGGCGCAACCTCGGCGCTTGGCCCGGTCGATCGACCAGGCCACCATGGCGCGGCCGATGCCCTGATTTCGGTACGGCTCCGCGACGCGAACCGCCTCGATCTGGGCGCGTTCACCGCCGTTCCTGGAGAGACCTGGGATGAAGGTCAGCTGGAAGGTGCCGACGACCTCGCCGTCGATCTCCGCAACGACGAGTTCGTTGCTCGGGTCGGCGTCGATGGCGTCGAAGGCCGCCCAGTGCCCCGGCCCGATGTCCGGAGCAACGCCGCGTGAGCGCGCAATCGCATCGTCATTGAGCAAACCGACAACAAGCGGCACGTCTTCGCGGCGCGCGGGACGGAAAGTTAGGGCGGTCATGCGGAACAGCATGCCCGAACAAGAGCCGGTCGGCTCCCGAGGCGCGGTGTCCCCTCCAGGACGGACTTGCGAAACAACATGCCCGAACAAGAGCCGATCAGCTCCCGGGGTAAGGCGTCCCCTTCCAGGACGATCCTGCGAAACAGCACGCCCGAGCCGGGTCAGGGGCCGCTCAGGGACTTCCCCGATGTGAAGAAAGCAGCCGAGAAGGCACGCTGAAGATATGAACGAACTCACACGACGCGATGAAATGTCGCTGGCGGGGGCCGCGCTCCGCGGGGCTCCGTGGAAGGCCGCGGCCGTGACGGGAGGCGCCGTCGCGACGACCAGCCTGCTGCTGGGGCTGGTCACCGGATCGGCCGACCTGAGCTGGGCGCTCTGCGTGGGTATCACCCTCTTCTCGCTGGTGGCGGGAATCGGCGCGATCTCCAAGCCAGACGTCGGCGACCGGGTCACCCAGCAGGCACGACGCTGGTCGCTGCGGCACCCCTGGCGTTTCGCCCTGTACCCTGCCGCCGGTTCAGCGATCTTGATGTACCCGGTCCAGCTCATCCTCGACCGCGAGGGCGTCTTCGGGGCAGCCTGGGACGCGGCCTGGGGCGGCGCCATGATCTACCTGATCACGGCCCTGCTCACCCTCTCGATGCGCAGCCGCGCCAAGAAGAGCAACTAAGCCGAAGAAGACCCGTTAAGCCCAGCAAGACCCGTCAGATGAACGACCCGGAACGTTCGGCTTCGCTGCGACAGACGCAGAACTCGTTGCCTTCCGGGTCGAGCAGGGTCGCCCAGCCGGGCCCTTCCGGCTGACGGTGGTCCTCGTGGATCGTGGCCCCCAGCTTGAGCAACCGCTCGACCTCCTCATCCCGGGTACGCCCGTCATTGTTGGCCACGTCCAGATGCGTACGGTTCTTGACGGTCTTGCCCTCCGGCACCTTGATGAACAGCACATGCGGCGGACCCTGCGGGCTCTCCAGCAGGACCTCGTCGTCTTCCGGCGCCGAGTCCACGATCGGCCAGCCGATCGCCGCACTCCACCATTCGGCAAGCTCGTACGGCCTGGCGCAGTCAATCGTCACGGTATGAATCTCCATCATGCGCCCACCCAAGCGCACCACCGGAAATAGCGTCAAATGGGTTACTGGGCACCAAATGACACCCTTGACCAAGCCCGAGACGCCCCCCCGGCTAGTTCACGTCCCACCACATCGTCACGTACGTCTGGCGAGGCACCGGCCACTCGGCCACCTCGATGACTTCCGGAGCCCGCCCCGGATGGAGGCACAAGCGACGGCAGGCCGCGTCGGCCATCTCCTCGCGGGTTTCGTAGTGGGCGTCAGGGGCGAGGTGGGTTTCCTGGCGGATGTCGTACCCAAGAGAGCGGGCGATTCCGGCGAGGTCCTCGGATGTGGGGCGAGTGGGGCGTACCAGGCCGTGGAAGTGGGCCCAAAGCGGGTTGAGCCAGCTGGTCGGGTGGAGTTCGGGGAGTTCGAGGACGACGCGGGTGCGGGCGTGCCCGGTCAGTTCGGTGAGGAACGGCACGATATCGGGGACGTTGAAGACAACATGTGAACAAATCACCACGTCAGTGACTTCGGTCACGTCTGCCACGTCTGGCCAGCGGCCGAGGATCGTGGTCGCGTCCGGGGATCGGCGGGCGAGTTCGGCGAGCATGCCGGGATTCTCATCGACCGCGACCAGCCTCGCCGGGCGCAGCCGCAGGCTCGCGGCACCGGTGCCCGCCCCCACATCGAGCACGCTGCCGCCCGGGGGCAACGCCTCGCGGGAGCGCTCGTAGGTCGGACCCTTCGGCTCGGCCACCAGCCGGTCGGTTCGTTTCGCGAACCGTTCGACCCGGTGTGTCCACGGATCTACCGGAGCTTGGGCCAGGATCCGCGGCGGAATCCCCCACGACTCCAGCTCCGCCTTCCACCGTTTTGCCAGCTCATCCGTCTCCATAACGCAAGATAATCATGCTTAGTGGGTGTTACTGGCGGGTAGCATTCCAGTAGAGTTACTCACCGGTAGGAGACCCCCAGCCGTAGGAGTTCGTTATGGGCCACTACAAGAGCAACGTCCGAGATCTGGAGTTCAACCTCTTCGAGGTCTTCGGGCGTAAGGAGATCCTTGGTAAGGGCCCCTTCGCCGACATCGACGAAGAGACCGCCCGGAGCATCCTTGACGAAGTCAACCGGCTGGCCGTGGGGCCGATCGCGGCGTCATTTGAGGACAGTGACCGGCATCCGCCGGTGTTCGACCCCGCCACGCACAGCGTGACAATGCCGGAGAGCTTCAAGAAGTCCTACGACGCCTGGATGAACGCCGAATGGTGGCGGATGGAGCTCCCGGAGGCGCTTGGCGGCACGCCCGCGCCGCGGAGCCTCCAGTGGGCGGCCGGCGAGCTGATCATGGGCGCCAACCCGGCGGTGTGGATGTTCGGCTGTGGCCCCTCGTTCGCGCGGCTGCTCCACCTGCTCGGCACCGAGGAGCAGAAACGGTTCGCCGAGCTGGCGGTGGAACGGCGCTGGGGAGCCACGATGGTCCTCACCGAACCCGACGCGGGATCCGATGTCGGCGCAGGCCGTACAAAAGCCACAAAGCAGGCCGACGGGACCTGGCACCTCGAAGGGGTCAAGCGGTTCATCACCAGTGCCGAGCATGACATGGCGGAGAACATCTTCCACCTGGTGCTGGCCCGGCCGGAGGGCCATGGCCCGGGCACGAAGGGCCTGTCGCTGTTCCTGGTGCCCAAGTTCCTGGTCGATCTGGAGACCGGCGAGCTGGGCGAGCGCAACGGCGTCTACGTCACCAATGTCGAGAAGAAGATGGGCCTGAAGGTCTCCACGACCTGCGAGCTCACCTTCGGCGAGCGGCACCCGGCCATCGGCTACCTGGTCGGAGACGTGCACGAGGGCATCAAGCAGATGTTCCTGGTGATCGAGAACGCCCGGATGATGGTCGGCACGAAGGCCATCGCCACCCTCTCCACCGGCTACCTGAACGCCCTCGACTACGCCAAGAACCGGATCCAGGGCGCCGATCTCACCCAGATGACGGACAAGACCGCGCCACGGGTGCCGGTCATCGCTCATCCCGATGTACGGCGTGAGCTCATGCTCCAGAAGTCGTACGCCGAGGGCATGCGCGCCCTGGTGCTCTACACCGCCACCTTCCAGGACACCATCCAGCTGAACCCGCAGGACCGCCAGGCGGAGGAGATGAACGACCTGCTGCTCCCGATCGTCAAGGGTGTCGGCTCCGAGCGCTCCTACGAGCTGCTCACCCGTTCGCTCCAGACGCTGGGCGGGTCCGGCTTCCTGCAGGACTACCCGATCGAGCAGTACATCAGGGACGCCAAGATCGACTCCCTGTACGAGGGCACGACCGCGATCCAGGGCCTGGACCTGTTCTTCCGGAAGGTGCTGCGGAACCAGGGGGCCGCGCTCGGGTCGCTGATGGCCGATATCAAGGCGTTCGCCGGGTCGCAGGCGGGGAACGGGCGGCTGAAGGTCGAGCGCGCGCTGCTGGACCAGGCCGCCGACGACGTCAAGGCGATGGCGGACACGATGGCCGGCTGGGCGATCAGCTCGCTGGAGACGCCGAAGGAGGTCTACAAGGTGGGCCTCAACACCACCCGCTTCCTGATGGGGCTCGGCGACCTGATTCTCGGCTGGCTGCTGCTGCGTCAGGCGGAGGTCGCCCTCAACGCGCTCGGCGATTCGGACCGGGATCGGGACTTCTACACCGGGAAGGTGGCTTCCGCGACGTTCTTCGCGACGACCGTGCTGCCTAAGCTGGCCGCCGAGCGGCAGGTGCTGATGTCCACCGGCCAGGAGCTGATGGAGCTTCCGGAAGCGGCCTTTTAGAACCGGGAAGACCGCCGCTCCGATCGGAGCGGCGGTCTTCTCCTGACGTCAGAGCTGGTGTTGCACCGCGGCGCGGGTGGCCAGGATCGGCTTGAGGTAATCCGTGATCACGGCCAGGTGGGCGGGATGGTCCCGGTAGACGAGGTATCCGTCCACGTCGTCGAAGTCGGCGACGACCGCGAGGTCGTGGTTGCCCTCGTTGACGCCCGCGTCCACGCCGATCTCGTAGTGCCGGATCTCCGGGATGGCTCCCGGGAGTTTGGCCAGCTGGGCGGCGACGTCCGCCTTCTGCTCCGCGGTGGCGTCCGCGGTCCAGGCCAGCAGCACGATGTGCCGGAACATGTGTCTCCTATCAGGACTTATCCGAGGATTGCGGACAGGGTGGCTTCGTGGGTCTCCCGCAGCGTGGCGACCGGGATCTCGAAGGCGTTCTCGACGGCCAGCGACGTGCCGCCGGTGACGCCCAGACCGTAGCAGGGCACCTCGTTCCTGGCGCACAGCTCGGCCAGCGCAGCGAAATGCTGGGGTTTGACGCACACCAGCGCCCGCGCCGCCGACTCGCTGAACAGATCGACGAACGCGTCCTCACCAGGCAGCGAAACCGTCGCCCCGATGCCCTTGGGCAGGCACGCCTCGGCCAGGGCGATGGCCAGGCCGCCGTCGGACAGATCATGCGAACCCGCCAGCAATCCGCGCGTGGCCGCCGTGGTGAGCACGGTCGCCAGGGCACGTTCCTGCTCCAGCCGTACCTGCGGCGGGAGCCCGCCCAGATGGCCGTGCACCACATGCGCCCACTCCGAGCCGCCGAACTCGTCGGCGGTATCCCCGAGCAGGACCACGCGCAGCCCTTCGGCGGTGAACCCGGACGGCACCCGCCGGGCCACGTCCTCGATCACGCCGAGCACGCCCACGACCGGCGTGGGATGGATCGCCGCCGCGCCCGTCTGGTTATAGAAGGAGACGTTTCCGCCGGTCACCGGCACGCCAAGGGTCTTGCAGGCGTCCGCGAGCCCGCGCACGGCCTCGGCGAACTGCCACATCACCTCGGGATCCTCGGGCGAGCCGAAGTTAAGGCAGTTGGTCACCGCCAGCGGGGTCGCCCCGGTCACGGCCACATTCCGGTACGCCTCGGCCAGCGCCAGTTGCGCCCCCGCGTACGGATCGAGCTTGGCGTAACGACCGTTTCCGTCGGTGGCGAGCGCGATGCCGCGGGTTGTCTCGCTGGCTCCGGGCATCGACTCGGAGATGCGCAGCACGCCCGCGTCCGAAGGTTGGGCGAGGACGGTGTTGCCGCGGACATACCGGTCGTACTGGGAGGTCACCCACTCGCGGGAGGCGAGGTTCGCGGAGCCGAGCAGCTGGAGCAGGGTGGCGCGCAGATCGGCCGGGCGTGCCAGCTCGACGTGGGTGTTGAGGGCGGCCTGGCCGGCGGGCTCGTGGAAGGGCCGCTGGTAGACCGGGCCCTCGTCGGCGGCGGTTCCCGGGGGGATGTCGACGATGACCTCGCCGTCCCAGGTCATCACCAGTCGCCCGGAATCGGTGACCTCGCCGATGACGGTGGCGGGCACGTCCCACTTCTCGCAGATGGCCATAAAGGCGGGAATGTCGTCTGGGGTGACGACGGCCATCATGCGTTCCTGCGACTCGCTCATCAGGATCTCCTCCGGCCGCAGCGTCGGATCGCGCAGCGGGACGAGATTGAGGTCCACGGCCATGCCGCCGGTGCCCTTGGCGGCCAGCTCGGTGGTCGCGCACGACACCCCGGCCGCGCCGAGATCCTGGATCCCGACGACCACGTCGGCCTGGTAGAGCTCCAGGCAGCATTCGATCAGCAACTTCTCCATGAACGGATCCCCGACCTGTACGGCCGGCCGCTTGGCGTGGGATTCGTCCTCGAATGTCGCCGACGCGAGCACCGAGGCGCCGCCGATGCCGTCCGCGCCGGTCCGCGCGCCGAACAGCACGACCTTGTTGCCCGGGCCCGGTGCGGTGGCCAGCTTGATCTGGTCTTTCCTCAGCAGACCGACACAGAGCGCGTTGACCAGCGGGTTTCCTATGTAGCAGGGGTCGAACACGACCTCGCCGCCGATGTTTGGCAGACCCAGGCAATTGCCGTAGTGGCTGATGCCCTCCACCACGCCCGGCAGCACCCGGCGGGTGTCCGGCTGGTCGAGCCCGCCGAACCGGAGCGAGTCCATGACCGCGATCGGGCGGGCGCCCATCGACATGATGTCGCGGACGATGCCCCCGACGCCGGTGGCGGCACCCTGATGGGGTTCGACATAGGACGGGTGATTATGCGACTCGATCTTGAACGTGGCGGCCCAGCCGTCGCCGATGTCGACGACCCCCGCGTTCTCCCCCATGCCCACCAGGAGCGCCTCGGACGCCGGGGCCTTGGTGGCGAACTGCCGCAAATGCACCTTCGATGACTTGTACGAGCAGTGCTCGCTCCACATCACCGAATAGATCGCCAACTCCGACCCCGTCGGACGCCGGCCGAGGATCTCCTTGACCCGCTGGTACTCGTCCTCTTTCATGCCAAGCTCGGCGTACGGCATGTGCTCGTCGGGAAACTGGGATGCGCGCTTGACGCTGTCCACGGTCATGCGGTCACCAGCTTCCTGAGGATGGAGGCGAAGAAGCCCCGGCCGTCCACGCTCGGCGCGCCCGTCAGCTCCTCGACGGCGTGCTCGGGATGCGGCATCAGGCCGACGACGTTTCCGGCTTCGTTGCAGATTCCGGCTATGTCGTTGAGCGAACCGTTCGGGTTGCCGCCGATGTAGCGGAAGACCACCCGTCCGTCGCGCTCCAGTTCGGCCAGGGTTGCTTCGTCGGCGACATAGCGCCCTTCGCCGTGCTTGATCGGGAGCAGGATCTCCTGGCCTTCGGTGAACTGCCCGGTCCATGCGGTGGCGTTGTTCTCGACCCGGATGCCCTGGTCGCGGCACAGGTAGTGGAGCCCGGCGTTCCTGGTCAGCGCACCTGGCAGCAGGTGTGCCTCGCAGAGGATCTGGAAGCCGTTGCAGGTGCCGAGCACGGGCAGCCCCGCCTTCGCGGCCGGGATCAACTCCTCCATCAGCGGGGCGAACCGCGAGATAGCCCCGCATCTGAGGTAATCCCCGTAGGAGAACCCGCCCGGCAGGAAGACCGCGTCCACCCCCTTGAGGTCATGGTCCGCATGCCACAACGGCACAGCCTCGGCTCCGGCCAGCCGCACGGCTCGCGCCGCATCCTGATCGTCGAGTGTCCCGGGAAAGGTGACGACGCCCACCCGCATCACTTAGGGCCCTCCCAACGCACACGCAGCAGCCACCGACTCCGGTGGTCGGCAGTCTTCGGCGGTACGCCTCAGGCTATCGGACGCTCACCGAGCTCAACGCCCAGGGCATCCCCCAGCAAAGCAGGCCTGACCATGGCACATCGCCACGCCCGAGAGAGATGGAAGGGCAGACACGGCGAGTTTCCGGTCCCGGACGGTCTGACCGCGACGAGTCGCCGTTCCGCGAGAAATGGCGTGGAGCAACCGTGACGGGTTGGAGGTCCGGGAGATGGACGGGGCAGACGTGCTGAATTGTCGGTTCTGGGACAGGAGGGGGTGGTCAGACCGCGACGAGTTGGCGGTCGCGGGAGATGTGGTGGGCGATCGCGTCCTCGTCCCAGTCGAGTTCCTTGCTCAGGCGAACGGTGGTCCCGCTACCTGGGGTGATGTCGAAAGAAATCTCGTCCACCACGGACTGCATGATCATGATTCCCCGGCCGTTCTCCGTCTCCCCCGATGGATACTGCTGCGGAATCGCGGTCAGTCCATGTCCTCGATCCATAATGCGCAGTTCGCAACGCCAGTCATCGATTGCCGCCTGCACCTGGTATCGGGTCGCGGGTCCCCCATGTCTGACCGCATTGGCGCAAGCCTCAGAAGTAGCCAGCAAAAGGTCCGACACGCACTCCTCGGTCACGCCCAGCGACCGCAGGGCATCCCCGAGCACACGACGAACCATCGGGATGCCGATCGCATCACGCGGAAGAGCCAACGAGAACTCAATGTCCACTGGGGCCCTCCCTTCGACGTAGGTCACTAAGACGTGCTTCCCCAAAGGATCAGGCCTAATCGCAACCACGCGATCAAAATCACGCGCTTGTCATTCGCGCTTAACGCGCCAGCCTCACGGGAGGTCGAATGGTTGCCGTGATTGTTCCCACCCGCCCACCCTTGATTTGTTTCCGGAGCTGCCGCCCCGGCCC
>NZ_JBDPLV010000131.1:0-15364 GCF_039871605.1 Acrocarpospora sp. B8E8
TGTGGTAACCGCCGTTCTATGGGGTCTTGTTGCATGTCAGGGCTACGCCACGCCGTACGCGATCCATCCGTGATCCGCAGAACCGGCACCCACCGTCTCAGCATCCGAGAATGCTGTCAGCCCTGCCATCTACCATCCGCATCTCACTTATCCATTATTCGACGGAAAGACCATCCCCGGTGGTGAGCCGGACCGGCCACTGCACCGGGAGATCGACGACCAGAAGATCACGGACAACCGCAAGGTGTCTACGCGCACCTGTAAATGGGGTTGGCGTAACCGGCAAGCCGAGATCGTCGGAAAGAGCTGCGACGAGTTTCCATTCGCCTCGACCAAAGAGGGTGCTCTGTCCGGCACGCACTATTCCGTGGACTACATCAGCCATCCCGACAATCAAGGCTTCGGGTTCTACGTGCTCGGACCGTTCTACCAGAAGGAGCGGATTATCGAGAATGACAACTTCTACGTTCAAGTCGTAGAAGACTGACAACGTATGCGATGATGGCCGTCCCGGGGCGACGTTTCCCATGTCCCGGGCACGGCCACGACGCATGCTCCGGACAACTGCCAAGCTGAGGAACCATGCCGCGACTCATCACACGATCAACCGACCGGTTCCGCCCGCTGTACGGACGGTTTCTACTGGTAGACGCGGGCGATATTCCCGGCGATGTGACACGGCCGTGGGATTTGCCGGGACAGAGCCTGATCGAGGCTGCCACGAACGTCGCCGTCATCACCACGACCGCCAAGAACGATCCGCTGGGGCAGAATGTCGCCGACTTCGTCCTCGAACTGTGGGACGAGGAACCGCCTCCAAGCGACGAGGTATGGGACGCCGTCGAAGCCCTCCGTCACCACAACACCGTCGGCCGGATCTCCCTGGGCAACATCGAAGGCACGAAGTCTGCTGTGGAGATCGACCTGGGCACCGGCGGCGACTGGTACCTCCGCTGTCACGTACGAGCCACCCGCGCGCTGACCATCGAGGAATACTTCGACCTGGACGACGATGAGGACTACATGGCGGAGCAGTTCCTGCTGCAATGGTGGCCCGCCTAACGAGCAGCGCGCACAGCGGGATGTTGACGTATTTCCGACGACAAGATTGGCTCTGATCGCACTGCTGGTGCTGTTGTCGATGTAGATCTAAGGAGATCGTAGGTTTCTGCACTATCGATGCGCGTCGGCGATGTAGGCGAGGCTGGGGTCGTTGAAGAACTCTGGACCAAGGCCGGGGTCTTCTGGAGGCTGCGCAGCGCGGAGAGGATGAGCTTCTTCATCTGATGGATGCCGTCGACGGCGGCGCGGCCGACTCGGTCGTGTTTGACGTTCTTCCATACCGTCCGGGTGGCCAAGTTCAGGAAATCCTGCACCGTGAAATCGAAGGAGCCATCCCGGGACTGGAGGATCCGGACGAGGCACCAAGCGGCACCATCGCAGCCAACCGGCGCAACTCCATCGGCATCTGCCACCAGCATTGGCCCACCGTGCGACCCCAGGAGGACCAACTGGATTGCGACGAATACCCCTTCGCCAGCACGAAGGAGGGCTCGCTGTCAGCCAACGGCAATTTCTCGGTCAGATACATAAGCAACTCCGACAACCGGAATCAGGCAACCAGCTCGGCGTCTTCTACCAGCGGATGCGTCGGCTCGGAGGAGACCCCTTCTGGGTTTACACCAATCCACTTCCCGCGGATCGCGACGCCCCTCCTGTCCGCTGACGACCGCCATCCTCTAACATCGTGGCCCGTCCGCACCCCGGGCGGGTCACGCCCATGAGAAAGAGGAAATGTGCATCCCACCGACGTCAAATACGCCGAACTACTCCAGGCCGGCCTGCCAACCCAGTGCTGCCTGACCTGGTGCCACGAGCGCGACCTCGACGAAGTCGCTCGCCGGTTCGGCGCCGACCCCGAGACGGGACTATGGGCCGACGAAGACGATATCGAGGAGCTCGAAGAAGACGACCACGCCGAATTGCTCCACCTGGTCGCGGTCGGCGAATGGATGCTGGCGCTCGAGCCAGGCGGCGACCAAGGATCGAGGAACGTCGTCGTGGAAGCACTGTCCCTCGGCGGTCGTGCCTTCAACGTCTACTGGAATGTCGAACTGGACAGCGCCGTCACCTATGCCGCCGACGGAGTGATCCAGACCGCGTTCAACCTCGACGACGTGGAGTGGCGGACGGGCGCCGAACCATTCGCGCTTGACGAACTCCTGGCTGAGGTCGGCCTCCGCGCAGACCTGACAGTGACGGAACGCAAAGCACGCAGTCTGGCGCTGGGGGAACAGCTCAGCGGAGCCCTCCTCACCCCCGACTGGTTGCGCTCTCCCCGGTACGTGTTCAAGATCGTCAACCCGTTGCCCGACGCGCTCGTCCCGCCCGCGTATCTGCATCCCCGATCGCGCTTCCTCGATGAGCCGGAGTTTGCACGCATCCTCGACGATCCGTCACCCGCGATGGCTGCCGCCGTCACCAGGCAGGTAGCCGCCACGGTCATCTCGATCGCCGCGATCGGCAGTCCGCTCGCCGACGAGGTGCTGCGACTACTCGACCTCGGTGAACGATACCCCGGGGAACGTCAGGAACTACGCGCACGGTTGGGTCAGGAAGCCAGCGCGGTCGCCGGGCAGGCCAAGCTACTCGGCGGCAGCCCTGAAGCGGACCGGCTGGAACTGACCGGCTACGCCTTGGTGGTCCTGCAACGGGCACTGGAACCCGTGCCGACGGAGGCGGCGAGCGCCGCCTCCTTGCAGGCGCTCAACCTCCGCGTGCCAGACAGAGATGATTTCAAGCGCCTGATCGTGCTGCGCAACGTCAGCAAGCACATCGAACGCGAACTGGCCCGGTGATCGGTAGTCCGTGAGCCCGGACGGCCAAGACGCTGGCAGCTGACGGTCTTGTCGCGGTCGACGTCGACACCTTCAACCGGGAGCTACCGGTGTTCAAGGCCGCTGTCACAGGGCGGCGGCTGTGCGGCTGGTCGGCAACCCCGTCCCTGAGGGCTTGAACGCCGCCCGACCCCCGACCACGCTCCCCGTTACGGGACCAGATCACCCGTGCTGTTGACCTGAAAGCACCTGTCCGGGGAGAAGATACTGCAGCGGATGCTGCACGAGACGTGCGTCCAGGCCGAAGGATGTACCGCACCGGCTGGTCGCACAAGATCATCCAATCGCCGGCGAGCCGGGACCCTTCCGCGCATGGCAGCGCGGAGAGCGCAGAGGCCAACCTGCGCATCAACCCGCACCGCCACGCCCACCCCCCGCAGTCCCCGCGCCGGTTGCCTGACAACAACCCACACGGAACGGCTCAACACCCGGATCGGAGCCATGACCCGAGGGAGCACACGCACTGCCGGAGGGAGTCTCACAGCATCAGCTACCGGGCATACCTCCGTAAGCCTGGCCTGCCGCTGACCTCCTCATCCCTGATGGCGTGGATCCGCTCGCTCCCGCGCCTCGCGGCATCACCCGCCCGCGGCAGGCTCGATATGTCATCCCATCGGTGTAAATCCAGCGGCTCTTCCCCCGGGCCTGTCGCACCGGATGTGTCCGCGATCCTCTTGCGCCACACCTCCGGATCGGGCCACTGATCAGCAGAGGCGACAAAGGTGCCCTTCGGCCCGCGCGCATACACCCAGCCCGCCTCCCGCAGCACCCTCACCGCGTGCCGGACCGTGCCATGGCCCACCTCGTAGTGGCTGCCGAGCACGGCATGGGCGGGAATTCTCCGGTTCGGCTCATGCTCACCCGCCTGAATCTGCGTGGCCAGGTCCCGGGCGATCACCACATACGCCGGTTCCAGATACGCCGCCGCAGGGGTGTCCTGCCGCCCGACGAAGGTTCCCACCCCCGTCCTGGTTCCCGATGCGTCCGCCGCGCGGTCACCGCCGCGATCCCGAACCTGCGCCGCAACTCGGCCTCGGTGGGAACCATCTGCCCTGGCCCCAGTTCCCCGCGCGCGATCTGGCCCGCGAAGATTGTCGGCGACCTGCACATGCACCGCAACCGGCCCGGTCCGGTTCAGTTCCTGCGGCTTGCCGGGTTGGCCATGCGCATCGTTGACGCGCCCGCCACTGCTTCGATCACCGCTCTGCTCCCCGCTCATGCCGGGCTGACCCATCGCGGGCAGGCCGTACCCCACACAGCAGGTTCCCGTGACCATCCCAGCCCACAGCAGCTCATCCACCGCCATCCCCCGCGCCTGCATCGCCGCGACGGTCCGGATCAGGTCCCCGGCCGTGCGGACAGTGTGAGGGCCGCTCTCGTCCGGATCCCGGGGCACGTGGTGCAGGAAACGACCCGCCAGCCCTTCACAGAACGCGGCGTACTCGCAGGTGTGCAGAAGGAACACATGCCACCCGATACCCACATACGGCGAAGCCAGGTGACCCTTACGAGGCTCCTCGGCCACCAGCCGCAAGAACCCCAGCGTCTCATTCCCGGATACTCGTGCACCATCCGCCGCGTCAGCCTGCCCCACAACTCATCACCGACCAGCCCTCGCACATGATCGCGATGCGGCAGCCCGGCCCTGACCACCGGCCCGGGAAACAATTCACTCACCGCCCGCCTCGCCATCCGCGCCATCCGCGCCGTCCCCGCATGGGCCACCGGTCACAGGGAGCGGCAAAGGTACCCCGGAACGGGATGCTGTAGGCCCAGCCCCGCTCCTCCAGCCGGTACCTGACCTCGGTGGCGACCTCGTGGGAGATCTCGAATTCGCTTCGCAGCCGTTGCTGCGGGCCCACCTGCTCGTGCACGGCGATCTCACCGTTTCGGATCCGGTCGGCCAAAACGCCGAGGACCTCCGCGATACGCTCCTCTACAGGCGGTATCCACATCGCGGGCAACGCCCCACTAGGCGGCGGCCCCGCGACCAGAATCCGGCCCCGGATCATGTGCGCCAGCCGCCGCATCTGAAGCTGACGCCAGACCCAATACGCCTGCGCGGGCTGGATGCCGTACGTGTCCTTCAGCTCCTCCTCAGTGGGCACCGGCGAGCCCGGCGCGAGCTCACCACTGGCGATCCGCCCGGCCAGCTCCCCAAGGATCTCCTGAACCCTCCGCCACGCCCACGCGGTCACAGGGCCACCTCACACCAGACGATCCCACCGGACCTGCCGTCCTCCCAGCCCCACCGGCGAGCGATCTGCTCCACGATCCGCAACCCCAGCCCACCGGCGGCGGTCGGTGCCCCGTCACCCGGTCCGGCATCCATTCCGCGCATCCCGGGCGCATCCCGGACATGCGGCATACTCACCTCCGACCCCTCGTCGATCACCTCCAACCGCATGATCGGACCAGGGCAGTCGATCACCACGACCTCCACCCGGCCGCCCGGCAGCCCGGACCTGGAGTGCTTGTGCGCGTTACCCAGCAGCTCCGAGACCAGCAGCAGCACATCCGCCGACTCGCCGACGCCCTCCCGCCTCAGCAGCGCACCCACCAGGGCACGCCCCAACGTGACCGAGAAGGCATCACCCGGCAGGACAAACGACGCCATCGCTCTCATGACCGTCACCGCGACACCGCCCGCAGGATCCGGCCCGCCGGGGCACCAGCCTGCGCCCACACGGTGCAGACATCCACGGTGCAGACATCCACGGTGCAGACATCCACGGTGCACGCACCCAGGGCGTTGGCACCAATGGTGTACTGCCAGCCCGCGCTCTCCCTGCGCGTCCCCACCAGCACCACGCCGCTGGAACCCTCCGGCATCTCCAGGACCGCGTCCTTGCCGTACCGCCCCGGCAACCGCAGCGCGCAGGACACCCCTCGCACCTCAAGCGCGAACGCCAGACGAACCAGGTACATGAACCGCTCACGCCGCAACTGCTCACGCAGCGAGGGCAGATATTCCAGCAGCGGTTGATCCTCCTGATGATCTCGCCATCTGAGACGGGCACGCCCGCCCCTGAACTCGTTCACTGTTCGCACCTCCGATGTGCGAGCAAGGGTCCGCCTGGTCGTTTGCCGCGTCAGGCGGACCCGCTCCTTTTCGGCACAGGCCCTTTTGTCGTGGTCCAATACAATGCGGCGTGTTGTTACAAACACGCTGCGTGCCGCGCAGGACCTTCACACCACTAGTGACAGGCAGAACAGGCATGTGACGCTAGAGGTCAGCGAGGGGTCGTCACGCGGGACGGCAGGGTCAAGTAGGGGTCAGGAGGGGTCACCCATGACCGAACTAGCACGGCACCCGCTCGTCGCCGCTCGGCAACAGCGAGGATGGTCACAAGAGGCCCTGGCCATGCTCATGCGCGGCCGGGGACTAGGCACCACCCGCAAGACGGTGACGCGCTGGGAGCGTGGCGTCACCCCAGATGCCGCCGCTCAGCAGGTACTCCGTGCCCTGTTCGAGGTTCCCCACGACATGCGGACCGCCTGGCCGAACTGGCTTCCCACAGGGACGGACTCGTGGGTCTGCGAGAAGTGGGACCGGGACGGCACAGTCAGAACGCTCGATATCGTCGCAGAGGGGGCCGTTATGGATCGCCGAGAATTCCTCATCCTCACAGGGGCGGAACTGCTGCTCCCCGTCTACGAATGGCGGGTTAACCCCGAACCGTGGATCGCGGCCCGACAGCGTGGCCGCCACGTCGGCCAGGCGCTGCTCGACGAGCTGCAAGCCCTGATCGCGGTCCGCCGGCGGATGGACGATGAGCACGGCGGCGCCGCCCTCCTGGAGGCGCTGCACGCCGACTACCGGTTCGTGATCGACCTGATCAAGAACGGCAGCTACGGCAAGGACGTCGGGCGGTGCCTGTACGGTCTCGCCGCCGAGATAGCCCGCATCGCGGGATGGGTCGCGGAAGACAGCGGCCGACATGCTTCCACGCAGTCGTACTACCTGGCCGCGCTGCGTGCGACGGCAGCAGTCGGCGACCGCGCGCTGGGCGTGAACGTCATCGGTCTGATGGGCGGCCAGGCGAGAAAGGCCGGTCGGCCCGCCGACGCCACCAAGCTCCTGGACCTGGCCGCCGCCGAGTCGGCCCGGACACCGGAGACAGTGCAGGCGATGACTTGGGCCAGGGTCGGAAGGGTGTACGCCAAGGCAGGCGACAAGGGCACCACACACACGGCGCTCGACCGCGCGCGCAAACTGCTAGGCCGGGCGGTGGCGGGCGACTCCCCACCGTGGGCGTACTGGGTGAGCGAGACCCGCATGACCGAGCAGCTCGGCGGCGCGCTCTTCGATCTCGGAGACTACGAAGGTGCCGAGCGTGAACTACTGGCGGCCGTCGCCGGCCTGGGGGAGCAGTATCCGCGCGACCGAGCCGTATGCCTTGCGCGAGTGGCCACGGCCCAGCTCCGGCGCGGCCAGGTGGACGAGGGCTGCTCAACCGCCCGGCGCGTGGTCGACCTGCTCGCGGACCACGTGGACACCGAGCGCGGCGAACATCTGCTGCGGACGTTCCGCCAGGAGTTGGCCGCGCACGGCCCTTCAGCGACCAGCCGGGACTTTACCGAGTACACCACGGCGCGCCTGGGTTCAAAGTAGTTGCGGCGATCAACTGAGGGGCTGGGAGGAGGTGGTGTTGGAAGGGGTCGCTGGGGATGCTGCTTGCCGGGCGCGTGTGGGCGAGACCAGCAACGGGGGTGAGGCCGTATGTACAGTGCGGGCATGGAATCCAGGATTCGGGTGGTTGTCGGCAAGCCGGGGCTTGATGGTCATGACCGCGGTGTGAAGGTTGTCGCTCGCGCGTTGCGGGATGCCGGGATGGAGGTCATCTATACCGGGTTGCATCAGACGCCTGAGCAGATCGTGCAGACCGCGATTCAGGAGGACGCGGCCGCGATCGGGCTGTCGATCCTGTCGGGGGCGCATATGACGCTCTTCGCGCGAGTCCTGGAAGTGCTTCGCGAGCAGGACGCGGAGGACATTGTGGTGTTCGGCGGGGGGATCATTCCGGATGAGGACATTCCGGAGTTGCAGCGCCTGGGGGTGGCCCAGATCTTCACTCCAGGCGCGACCACGGAGGAGATCGTCGATTGGGTGCGTGCCTCCATCCCCCAAGTAGCCAGGTAACCAGTTTCGAGCCCGCGGACGGGCAACCCCCGCGCCGTTAGTCGTATTTCGCGGCCAAGCCCGCCGATCCGGAGGATCGGCCATAAGCACAGCCCGCCCTGCCGGAGGCGCGGCCATGAACACAGTTCAACCTGCTCTAGCGAGGAATCCTGGCCCTTCAGGGCCGGGAGGAATCGCTTTTCTCCTGGTTGAACCGTCAGGCCCGGCCGACGGTCAGTCTGGGCGCTTCTGGATTTCGATGTACTCCTTGATGATCGCCAGGGGTGCGCCGCCGCAGGAAGCGGCGAAGTAGGACGGCGACCAGAAGTGGTCTCCCCACAGGTACTTGCGGACATGGGCCGGGTATTCCTTGCGCAGGAGCCGCGCCGAGACGCCCTTGAGACTGTTGACCAGGACCGACAGAGCGACTTTGGGCGGGTAGTGGACCAACAGATGGACGTGGTCGTCCTCGCCGTTGAACTCGACCAGGCGGGCGTCGAAGTTGTCACACACTTCGATCATGATGGCTTCGCAGCGGCGTAAGAGCTCGTCGGTGAACACACCACGTCGGTATTTGGGGACGAAGACCAAGTGCGCGTGGAGGCGGCAGACGACGCTACGGCCCCTTCTGATATGGGGGTTCGGTTCCCATCGCGGTGACATGGACCTAATGATAATGTGTTCGATATGAGGTTGGTGGTGCAGGTGAGACTCCTGCCGACGCCCGAGCAGGCGGCGGCCTTGGAGGCGACACTGCACGCGGTCAATCAGGCCGCCAACCAGGTCTCGGCCGCCGCGTTCGCCGACGCTGTCCGCTCGCGCGCCGCGTTGCAGACCCGCCTGTACGGCGAGCTGAAAGCCGCCGGATTGTCCGCGCAACCCGCGCTGCACGTGATCCGGAAAGTCGCCGATGCCTACACCACCCTGCGGGCCAACCTGCGGGCCGGCAACCTGGGCAAACCCGGATCGACACGACGGGCCAAGGTCGAGGGCAAACCGATCGGCTTCCGGCCGGACGCCGCCCAGTCCTACGACGACCGATGCCTGTCGTGGCAGCTGGAGACCCGGACGGTGTCGATCTGGACGGTGACCGGGCGGCTGCGTGGCATCGCGTTCACCGGCTCAGCTGACCAGCTCGCGCTGCTGGGGGCCCATCGCAAAGGTGAGTCGGATCTGGTGTGGCGCGAGGGCAGGTGGTTCCTCTATGCCACGGTGGAACTGCCTGAGGTCCCAACCGTGGAACCCGATGGGTTCCTCGGCGTGGACCTGGGGATCGCGAACATCGCCACCACCAGCGACGGGATCCGCCACTCGGGCAAGGCCCTGAACGCGGTCCGCCACCGCAACCGGGAACTCCGCTCCCGGTTGCAGAAGAAGAACACCAAATCGGCGAAACGGCTGCTGAAACGGCGGAGCCGTAAGGAGGCGCGGTTCGCCGCCAACACCAACCACACCATCGCCAAGCAGATCGTGACCGAGGCGCAACGCACCGGACGCGGCATCGCCCTGGAGGACCTTCAGGGCATCCGCGACCGGGTACGGCTCAAAAAGCCCCAGCGGGTCACGCTGCACTCGTGGAGCTTCCACCAGTTGGGAAGCTTCATCGCCTACAAGGCGGCCCGGTCCGGGGTCGCTCTGGTCCACGTGGATGCGGCCTACACCTCCCAGGGGTGCTCGGCCTGCGGGCATGTGGACAAGAAGAACCGCCCCGACCAGGAAACCTTCGCCTGTACGTCGTGCGGCTTCGCTGAGCACGCCGATGTCAACGCAGCCCATAACATCGCCGCACGCGGTGTTATGGGCTGGGCAGTGAGTCACGCTGCCGACGACGCGGCCTGAACCGTCGAGTCCATCGACGGCGAGGAGCTGCAAGCTCGGTCCTTCAGGGCCGAGAAGCTGACGCGCACCCCATGACAGGGCCACAGCGGAGCTGGGGCTAGGCTTCTTGCGCGGAAACGCCAGGTTGGATGAAGCCGCCTGGCCGCTGACATCTAGGCGACATCAAGGGACGGACCCTCGTGGACCTGTTCGAACATCAGGCGAAGGAGCTCTTCGCGGAGTACGGCATCCCGGTGCCGCGCGGAATTGTCGCGCACACCGCGGAGGAGGCGCGCGCGGCGGCCGAGCAGCTGACCGGGCGTGTGGTCGTCAAGGCCCAGGTCAAGACCGGGGGCCGGGGTAAGGCCGGAGGCGTGAAGGTGGCCGATGACGCCGCCGACGCCGAAAAGAAGGCGGGTCAGATCCTCGGGATGGACATCAAGGGCCACACGGTCCACAAGGTCCTGATCGAGGAGGCGAGCGATATCGCGGAGGAGTACTACTTCTCCTTCCTGCTCGACCGGGCGAACCGCACATTCCTCGCGATCTGCTCCGCTGCTGGCGGGATGGACATCGAAGAGGTCGCACACACCGCGCCGGAGAAGGTGGCGAAGATCCCGGTCAGCCCGATCACCGGGGTGGACCTGGCGAAGGCCCGCGACATCGCGAAGGCGGGCGGCCTACCGGAGCGTTCGCTGGACGGGGCGGCCGCGCTGATCGAGAAGATCTGGGCCGTCTTCGTGGACGAGGACGCCTCCCTGGTCGAGGTGAACCCGCTCATTCTGGCCGCCGACGGGCAGGTCAAGGCGCTGGACGGCAAGGTCACGCTGGACGAGAACGCCGAGTTCCGCCAGAAGGAGCACGAGGCCTACGTGGACAAGGCGGCCGAGGATCCGCTGGAGGCCCGGGCCAAGGAGAAGGACCTCAACTACGTCAAGCTGGATGGTTCCGTCGGGATCATCGGCAACGGCGCGGGCCTGGTCATGTCCACGCTGGACGTCGTCGCGTACGCGGGCGAGTCGGTTCCCGGCCGGCCCAAGCCGGCCAACTTCCTGGACATCGGCGGCGGCGCGTCGGCCGAGGTGATGGCGAACGGGCTGGAGATCATTCTGTCCGACCCGGCGGTCAAGTCGGTGTTCGTCAACGTGTTCGGCGGGATCACCGCCTGTGACGCGGTCGCCAACGGCATCGTGTCGGCGTTCAAGCTGCTCGGGGACCGCGGTGAGCACGTGACCCGGCCGCTGGTCGTCCGGCTGGACGGCAACAACGCGGCGCTGGGCCGCGACATCCTGCAGGGCGCCGGGCTGCCCGGCGTGGAACTGGTCGACACGATGGACGAGGCGGCCAAGCGGGCCGCCGAACTCGCTGCGGTAGGTGCGTAATGGCGATCTGGCTCACCGAGAACAGCAAGATCATCGTGCAGGGCATCACCGGGTCGGAGGGCACCAAGCACACGCTGCGCATGCTCGCCTCCGGTGCCAAGGTCGTCGGCGGGGTGAACCCGCGCAAGGCCGGGACCGTGCACGAGGGCCTGCCCGTCTTCGCCACGGTCGCCGAGGCGATGGCGGCCACCGGCGCCGACGTCAGCGTCATCTTCGTGCCGCCGGCGTTCACCAAGGACGCCGTCAGGGAAGCCATCGACGCGGGCATCCCGCTGGCCGTCGTGATCACCGAGGGTGTCCCGATCCACGACACGACCGAGTTCTGGGCGTACGCGGTGTCCAAGGGCAACAAGACTCGGATCATCGGCCCGAACTGCCCCGGAATCGCCTCCCCTGGCGCGTCCAACGCGGGCATCATTCCGGCTGACATCACCACGCCCGGTCGCATCGGCCTGGTCTCCAAGTCCGGCACGCTGACCTACCAGCTCATGTACGAGCTGCGCGATTTCGGCTTCTCCACTGCTGTGGGCATCGGGGGTGACCCGGTGATCGGAACGACCCACATCGACGC
Organism: Acrocarpospora sp. B8E8; assembly: GCF_039871605.1. Taxonomy (NCBI): domain Bacteria; kingdom Bacillati; phylum Actinomycetota; class Actinomycetes; order Streptosporangiales; family Streptosporangiaceae; genus Acrocarpospora; species Acrocarpospora sp. B8E8. Next base: position 11,791 of record NZ_JBDPLV010000131.1, read on the forward strand.
CCTCCAGGCCTTCCAGGAGGATCCGGGCACCGACGCCATCGTGATGATCGGTGAGATCGGCGGCGACGCCGAGGAACGCGCCGCCGCCTACATCGAGCAGCACGTCTCCAAGCCGGTCGTGGCCTATGTGGCGGGCTTCACCGCTCCCGAGGGCAAGACCATGGGCCACGCGGGCGCGATCGTCTCCGGCTCGGCCGGAACCGCCCAGGCCAAGAAGGAAGCCCTGGAAAAGGTCGGCGTCCGCGTCGGCAAGACCCCCAGCGAAACCGCCCGCCTCATGCGCGAGGTCATGCAGGCCCGCTGACTCACGCACCAACCCTTGGTGCCGGCCCTCACCACACCGGCACCAAGGGCGTCCATGTCTCCGGGCTTACCGGGTTACTCCCACCCACCCTGCCCTTTGTTTTCCCTCGGGCTCCGCCCGTCCCCGCCAGCGCCGTGGTCCCCACACGAACGACAGTCATGACATGCTGGTTCTCCCATCCAGTTTCGGGCTGGCGTTCGGTCCTCCCCGCCAAGCTCGTCAAGAGGGCGTCGAGCGGCAACCTCCGCGCCGTTAGTCGTATGTCCCGGCTTGGCCGCGCCTGTGTCTGGACTGAGGAACGCAGGTCGCGAAGCGGCCGGAGAGACGAGGGAAGACACAGGCTGAGAGCGGCCAAGCCCGCCGATCCGAAGGATCGGCCATAGACACAGTCATCCATATTTACGGCGCGGCGTGACCACCTGAGCGGTGGGGCTTGAGAACATCGGGTACTGTGACGGCGCTTCTTGACCAGATTCGGACTGTCCCCAGGGCCGTCTTCGGTGACGAGGATCGGCGGCCGCTGCCGGTTTCGGGGATGTTGGCGGCGGCTCTGACGCTTGGTGTGGGGTTGGCCGTGTTGACCACGCTGACGCTGCTTGGGTGGATCGCGGCGCCGCGGACGGCGTTCGGGCAAGGGCTGCCGGGGGTGTTTCGGACGGCGTGCCAGCTGTGGCTGGCGGCGCACCATGCGGGGTTCGCCATTCCGGGGGGACGGGTGGGGCTGCTGCCGCTGGGGTTGATGATCCTGCCGGGCACGCTGCTCTACCGGGCGGGGCTGTGGATGGCCAGGGACGCGGACCTGCGGCTGCGGATGCCCGCGCGGTTGCCCAAAGGGACTCCGAAGGATCTGGCGAACGCGCGGCGGCGGGCGCAGTTCGTGCTGATCGCGCGGGCGGGGATCTCGCTGGCCGCGCCGTACGCGCTGCTGGCGGGCATGATCGCGCTGGTGGCCTCGAACGAGGTCACCCAGCCGTTCCTGGGGGAGGCGCTGGTCAGCCACTTCCTGCTGGCGTTCGTGGCCGGTTCGGTGGCGGTGGCCCGGACGATCGGGCCGTGGCGGTCGATGTTGCGGCTGCTGCCGGAGCGGCCCAGGTCGGTGGTGGTGGGCACGGCGGTGGCCATGTCGATGATGCTGGCCGCGGGTCTGCTGCTGGTGCTGGGGTCGATCGTGGTCAACTTCGACGAGATCCAGCAGTTGTCGGACGTGCTGAGCCCGGGTTTCGTCGGCGGTCTGCTGCTGCTTCTGGTCGAGGGGCTCTACCTGTTCAACGCGGTCATCTGGGGCATGGCGTACATCGCTGGGCCGGGGTTCGCGATCGGTGCGGGCACGCTGGTCGCGCCAACGGGGGTGAAGCTGAGCACGCTGCCGACGTTGCCGCTGCTGGGCGCGCTGCCCGAGTCCGGCGCGGTGCCGCCGTGGCTGATGGCGGTGATCGCCGTGCCCTTCGCGGCGGGGACGGTGGCGGGGGTGGTGGTCGCCAGGATCGCTCCGACGCCGTCGCTGGAGGCGGCTCCGCTGTGGGGCTTCGTTTGTGGGCTGTCTTCTGGCGGGGTGGCGGGGGTGCTGGCGGCGCTGTCCGGCGGGCCGCTGGGCGGGGCGCGCCTGTCGGCGGTGGGGCCGTCGCCGTGGGAGGTCGCGCTGTCGGTGACGCTGGAGGTGGGCGTGGCCGCGGGCATCTCGGCGGGCCTGGCCAACTGGTGGCTGATGTCCCGCTCTCCGGCGGCACCGATCAAGAAAGCGGTCGGCAAGGTCGCCAAGAAGGTCAAACCGGTCAAACCGCTACCCGGTCACTGGATGGACGCCACCGAGGCCGACACGATGCCCATCCCGGTCATCAAAGACGACTGGACCGACGAGCACGCCGACACCGACGCGTTCCCCCGCAAACGCTCCGAGCCGGTACGCCCCGGCCGCAACGACATCGTCGACGAAACCGACGACAGAGGCGGCCACGTCATCTACGTCGACCCTTACGCATGGGACAAGGACTGATCACCCCAAGAGGGCAGGTCAGCCCCACGGGCGACCGCGCCGCCCGGATCGTCAGCGACATCACCGGCACGGGTTTCGTACCGCCCGGGACCTGCGGTCGGGCAGCGAGCTGGGAGCCATGCCTGTACGGCGATGCCGGTCAGGTCGGCGGAATCGCTCACCGGCCGCGCGACGAGCGTGGCCGTGCGGCCGTCGGAGAGGGCTATCTCCACCACAGCCGCCCGGCCCTGCGCGATCAGCCTCACGGCGGCGTCTTCCAGGGCGAGCCGATCGCGGTGGCACAGGTCCCGGGGCATGGAGCCCGGTACGGCGCTTGCGGCTGTGGCCTCCCGCGCCCCGCGGAGCCTCCTCCACAGGGCCCGCTCGCGTTCGGTGCTGAGTTCGAGCAGCCGCTGCTCGACCGCGTGGGCTGATTGCCGGACTACGGCCATCATCTGCGCGTTCGCCCTCTCGCGCAGGGTGGCGATGCACACGACCCCTTCCACCCGCCCGCTGAGAGGATGGCACACCCGTGTGCCCACGGCGGTGAACTTGCGCAGCGGTTCCCAGGGGTGCTCGTTGCCCGCGACCTGGCATGTTCGCCGTTCCATCAGCGTGGAGCCGATGGCGTTGGTGCCTACGTCCGACTCGGCGAAGCTGAAGCCGGGAACGGCGAGGATGGCGTCCGATCCTCTGCTGATTGACGTGTTGCCCATGAGGTGCAGGAGCTGCACTCCGGACGCATCGGACAGAAGCACCTCTGACGGAGTGTCGGCGACGGTGGTCTGGAGCCGCTCGAGCACGGGCCGGGCCGCGCGTACCAGGGTGTTGTCGTAGTCCACGTCGTCGATCAGGCGCGGTTGGAAGGCGCCGGGGGTGAGCCCGGCATCCCGACAACGCCGCCATGAGTTCAGGATCGGAGCACGCGCTGCCTCTCCCGCGGGATGCCCGCTCAGGATCCGCTCCACGGTCTCACCTGTGGGCCATCCCTGGTCATCCCAGATATCCGCGAGTGAGCTCACTCCGCCAGCCTCTCGTTCTTTGGCATCCAAGCCACACCACACAAACGCTTAACACCCTTAACTACTTTAAACCGCATCTAATTCTCATATTGTCGATAAATCAACTAAAATTGGGCAAACCGAAAATGTGCGTGCAGGGCATCGAGGGGCAATGCCACTCAGCCTAAATTGATCATGAGGCGAGGGCGAGCTTGGGAAGGTTCGCCAGCTTGACCGTGGCCGGGCCGTCGTGGCGTACGCCAACGTCACCGGGTCTCTTGACGCGGTAGGAGTTGT
>NZ_JBDPLV010000132.1:0-15020 GCF_039871605.1 Acrocarpospora sp. B8E8
AGCGTTCTTCGACCTGGCCGACGCCATCATCACCGTCCGTAGCCTCATCCGCCGCGCCTGGATCACCCACCGCTGGAAGGGCCGCCCGGATCGACGTCGATGACGCTCACCAATCCGCGCGGCCTCTTATTGATGGAGAAGAAATTCAGGCCGGGCCCGGCGTCGATGATCGGCGGGTGGCTCATCCCGCCTTGCTCCCCTCTGCCGTGTGATCGCCGTCATCATCGTCTGGCGTGTTCAGGGCCTCATCCAAGGCCGCCAGGTCCACGTGCACGTCGGGCAACTCGGAGGGGGCAGCCCACGCGATCGCACGCTGGACGGGCACAACGCCTGCCTCGCGCAAGTCCGCCTCGGCGGCATCCAGCGTGATACCGCGCAAGGTGGCGATTGCCTGCGCAGACAGCACGCCTTCTTCGTAGCCCTTGATCGCGCGGGCGAGCAACCGTTGTGGTGCCCTCCGCTGATTGGAGTCGGCTTGCAATGCGCGGTACTGGTCGCTCCATCCGAACCGGGCGGCCAATTGTGGCGCAGTCAGCGCCATCCACTCGTGCTCGGTGTCGTCATCGATGTATCTGGCCTGATTCAGCGCAATGGCCGCGATCTGCGGTGATACCCGGAACCGCTGAACAACCTCAGAGAGGGTGGGTTGGGCCACCAGTTCCCGGTTCCCGAGGAACTCACGCAGGCCCTCGACTGGTACGAGCAGGTGCCGAGCGAAGACGTCGGCTCGAATCTCCGCGGGAGTTCGGTCGCTCCAGCTACCCGCACTGCCGTCTGTCCAGTCCTCGAACAGCACGTGGCCAAGTTCGTGGGCGAGCGTGCTGCGTTGCCGCATCGGGTTCCGGGTGCGCGCGACGCCGATGAACACGGCATCGCGCGCCGGGTCCCGCATCGTCAGGCCGTGCTCATCCGGGCCTACGTCGAGTACGGCCACGTCGATTCCGGTCGCCTGTTCGATGACCGCCACAAGGTCACCCAATGGCTGCACGCCCAAGTGGTGCTCGTGGCGGAACCGCGCGGCGGCGGTACGTCCCTCAGTCTCGGCGTTCAAGGTCATCTACCCGTATCAGACCGTGGCGGGAATGGCCTGGTCGTCCAGGTAGTCGTTCAGTTCTACGAAGTGCAGCAGCGCCTCTCGCATTCGATCCATGTCAGAGTCGTTAGTCGCTCGCGCCGCGCACTGCGTCCGGTCGGCCACCGTCCCAGCCTCAGTGAGTTGGGCGACTGTATGCCCGGTTGCCCACGCGATCGCCACCACCTCCGGCATCTTCGCCGGCCTATCCCCAGAGATGATCCGCGACAAGGTGGGCTGCGAGATACCGGTCGCGTCCGCAAGGGCACGCTGGCTAAGACCCGCGGCAATACGGGCACGCTCAATCAGCGCACCGACACCAGTCGTCATCGTAACCACCCTTCCAGAACTGAATCATGATCGATTCATGTGATTCAGTATAGCTCGGTGCGGCATAGAGTGCCAGCACGAGCAGCTCGGCTCGGTCCTGCAGCCCAGGCCACAGCGGGTGACTGAGATCAGTGGGGTGCCATCGCATTGGCCTGTGTATCCACGCGGGCCTCAGGAGGAGCGACCCGCGGGCGTCATTCATGTCCAACGGGACATGGCCTCCACCTTCCAGGTCTCAGGGCCTCTCAGTCGGTCAGGCCCTGTCGCCTCATGGGCGGTGGGTCATGACGCGGTAGGTGATGGCCAGGCCGACAACGCACCAGGCTGTCAGCATCGCGAACGGCGCTATCGAGATTCCGGCTGCCGGGACCTGGAGCGTTTCGCGGATTGCCTGTGCCATGGAGGCGAACGGTAGCCAGTCGTGGGTCTCGGCGAGCCAGTGGGGGAGGCGGTCGGCTGGGAAGTTGATCGGGGCGAACATCAGGGCCACGAAGAAGATGAGCTGGCTTATCGCGCCCGCGACCTCTGGTTTGGCCGCGTAGGCGACCGCGTAGCCGATGGCCACCGAGCAGATCGCGACCAGGAGCATGGCCGGTGCGGCCAGCCAGCTGATGCGCAGGTCGAGGTCGAAGCGCAGGACCGCGACGCCCAGGGCCGCGGCCAGGCCAGGCAGGGCCAGGGCCACCCAGACGGTGGCGTCGGCGGCGAGCATGGCCAGCCGGGGCACCGGCATGGAGCGCTGGTAGTCGAAGATGCCGGTGAGCTTGGCCTGGGCCACCAGTTGCGGCGCGGCCACCATGCCGACGGTGATCAGTCCGAGGGTGAGGGCCCCGGTGGAGAGGTAGAACCCGGTGGTCTGGTCGGCGTCCGGGAGCAGGAACGAGAAGCCGATTACCACGCCGACGCTGAGCAGGGTCTGCAGCACCAACAGCAGGGGCAGCATGCCACGCAGCCGCAGGAGGTTCCACCGCAACAGGAGTCCGTAGCTACGCAACGCGTGCCCCCTCCTCCGCACCGGCAGGATCAGGACCGACGAGTCCGATGTAGACCTCCTCGATGCTGACGGGTGTGACCGCGAACTCCTCCACCCGGCCCTGGCCGCGTTCCCGCTGCGCCCAGGTGAGCGCCTCGCCGGCCGCGGCCGCGTCGATGGGCACGACCACCCGCCGCCCGGTGCGTACGGCGGCCCCGGCACCGGTGACCTCCGCCGCCAGCCGTAAGGCGGTCTCGTCGTCCACGGCGACCAGTTCCAGCCGCAACCGGTCGGCATAGCCGTGGCGCAGCTGGGCCGGGGTTCCCTCGGCCACTACCCGGCCATGGTGGAGTACGGCGAGGCGGGTCACGCCTCGTTCGGCCTCGACCACGTTGTGGGTCACCACCAGGACCGCGGACCCGTCGGCGGCCAGCGCGGCGATCTGTTCCCAGAGCAGGCGGCGGCGTACGGGGTCGACGTCGTTGGTGGGCTCGTCGAGCATCACGATCCGCCCCGGTTCCGCGGCGGCCATGCAGAAGGCGGTCAGCCGCCGTACGCCGCCGGAGAGCTTCTGCCCGGGTTCGTCGGCCCAGGCCCCGAGGTCGAGCGCGTCGAGCAGCGCGCCGGTGCGCTCGCGGGCCCGGCGGCGGCCGGCGCCGCGGATCCTGGCCATGGTGTCGATCGCCTGCCGTGGCGTCACGCCGTCGAGCGGGGCGTGTGCCTGCGGCTGCAGCGAGCACGATCGGCGGGCCAGCGCGGGATCGGCCACCGCGTCGGCGCCGTCGATGTGGATGGTGCCCGAGGTCGGCTTGACCAGCCCGGTCACCTGGTTGAGCAGCGTGGTCTTGCCGGCCCCGTTGTGGCCGAACAGGCCGAGCACCTGGCCCTCGTCGACGCCGAGGTCGATGCCGTCGTTGGCGCGGACGCCGCGCCGGTAGTCCTTGGTCAGCTGATGGATGCGAAGTAGCACGTGCCGCTCCCGTCAATGGGTACGGTCGGCCAGCGCGTCCTTCACCGCCTTGCTGGCCCGGAACACGCCGACGATCTTGATGGATTGGATGGTCTGCCGGGCGAGCTCCGGAGACACGTCAGAAGCGATGGACAGCAGGCCGGTGAGCGCGATGTTCAGCCGCTCGCCGGCCTCCGCGTGCCACTCCAGCTCCGCCCGGTCGTAGGAGATGACGCCGATCGCCAGCTCGCGCCGGCTCATGCTGGTGCGCACCTCGTCGTCATGGCGGTTGAGCTGGTTGCGGATGGCGGTGCGGATGAAGTCGGTGCGATTGGAGTAGAAACCCTCCTCCACCAGAAGGTCGACCTTGCCCAGGTCGACGACGTTCATGTTGATCGTGATCTTTTCCGCCTCAGGCATGCCTGGATGGTACCGGTCGAGTATTACCGCACCATCCGAGCACCATCCATATGGATGGTAGATGGATGGTGCTAAGACGGTCAACCACACCTGCGGATCTCGTGGTTGACGGTGGCTGGGCGTTACCATAAAGTTTCGGCACGGTAGCGAAATATTTCGGTATCACTTTCGGCTTGCCGGGTTCCTGGTGGGGCTCGGTTAGCGAGACCTGCGCTCCCAAGGTCACTGGTACGCCCCTCGGGTCGAAAGGATGTTCCCATGAGGTTGAGGCGCCTCGTCTTAGCCAGCGCTGTCGCGGTGGTGCTGGCGGGCACGTTGAATGTGGTTCCGGTTTCGGCGGGAAGCACCCCGCAGGAGCCGTCCGGGCAGAGCCTGCGCGCGCTGGGTGCGCGGCACGGCCTCTACATCGGGACGGCGGTGGACATGGCGACGCTCGACGACGCCAGCGAGCCGCAGTACCGGCAGCTGGTCGCGTCAGAGTTCAACACGGTCACCGCCGAGAACGTCATGAAGTGGGAGAGCCTGGAGCCCACCCGGGGGAACTACGACTGGGGACCGGCGGACAAGCTCGTCGAGTTCGCCAAGAAGAACAACCAGAAGGTGCGGGGGCACGTGCTGGTCTGGCAGAACCAGTTGCCGGCCTGGCTGACCGAGGGCGTCGCCAACGGGACGATCACCACGGCCCAGCTGCGCGACCTGCTGCGCAAGCACATCACCACGGTGGTCAAGCGGTACAAGGGCAAGATCTGGCAGTGGGACGTGGTCAACGAGGCCGCGAGCGACCCCTGGGACACCCCCGCGGAGATCCACCTGAAGGGGTTCTGGGCGCAGCATCTGGGCGCGGGCTACATCGCGGACGCGTTCCGGTGGGCGCGGGCGGCCGACCCGAGCGCCCTGCTGTTCTACAACGACTACAACCTTGAGGCGTTCGGCGACAAGGGACTGTCGGACAAGACGTACTACGTCTACAAGATGGTCAAGCAGCTGCGGCAGAGCGGCGTCCCGATCGACGGGGTCGGCAGCCAGGGGCACCTCGGCACGCAGTACGGCAACTTCGACGCCTTCCAGGTGAAGGAGGCGCTGGACGCCTTCTCCGACCTGGGGCTGGCCACGGCGTTCACCGAGGTGGACGTGCGCAGCCAGATGACGGCGGGCGTGCAGGCCGGGGACTCCAACGAGATCAACCCCAGGCTGCAGGCGTCGGCCGCCAACTTCAGCGTGCTGATGCAGGCGTGCCTGGCCAACCGGCACTGCCTGTCGTACACGGTGTGGGGATTCACCGACAAGCACTCGTGGGTGCCGGGCTGGTTCACCAACCCGCCGGAGGGTCTGGCCACGCTGTATGACGAGAACTACCAGCCGAAGCGGGCGTACAACTCGATCAAGGCGGATCTGATCTTCTCGGGGCCGCCGTACGTGCAGCCGAGGATTCCGCAGAATCCGAAGCGATAGCTCAGCGAAGGACCGTGACACCTCGGTGTCACGGTCCTTTGTCATGTCTCAGGAGGTCAGCGCCTCGGTGAGGGAGGCGTGGACGGGGATGTAGCCGGTCAGGCCGACGAGTTCCATGACCTTCTTGGGGGAGGGGCGCGGGGAGCAGACGGCGACCGTGCCCTGGTTCGCGCGGGCGTGGTGGTAGGCGTCAAGGAGGACCCTGATGCCCGCGCTGTCCATGAATGTCATGCCCGCCAGGTCGAACAGCAGGTGGGATGAGATGCGCTGGGCGATCTCCACCTGCTCCTGGAGCACGCCGATCGTGGTGGCGTCCACGTCGCCGAGGACGGTGATCACCACGTATGGGTCGTGCCGGTCTGTGAGCACCTGCAGGCTTGGCATCAACATCCCTTCGCCGTCGTAGTACAACGATGCCCGCAATTCGGCCCCGTGTCGTCAGGTGGCGCCTGCCGTGTCGCGAAATGTCTGGCGGTAGCTGAGGGGCGCGACGCCGACGGCCGCGTGCAGGTGCTGGCGGAGCGAGACGGCGGTGCCGAAACCGGAACGGCGGGCCACCACGTCGACCGGGAGGTCGGTGGTTTCCAGCAGGTGGCGGGCGTGCTCGACCCGCTGGCGGGTGAGCCAGCGGGCGGGGCTGAGGCCGGTCTCCTCGCGGAATCTGCGGGTGAAGGTCCGCACGCTCATCCGGGCGTGGCCGGCCAGGGCGGCGAGGTCGAGCGGTTCGTGCAGGCGGGTGAGCGTCCAGGCCCGGGTGGCGGCGGTGGACAGGCCGCCGGCCTCGGGCAGCGGGCGTTCGATGAACTGGGCCTGGCCGCCCTCCCGGAAGGGCGGGGTCACGCAGCGCCGGGCCGCATGGTTGGCGATCTGGCTGCCGTGGTCCTGGCGGATCACGTGCAGGCACAGGTCGATTCCGGCCGCGCTGCCCGCCGAGGTGAGGATGTCCCCGTCGTCGATGAACAGGACGTCGGGGTCGAGGCGTACCTGCGGGAAGAACGTGCGGAAACGGTCGGTGTGCCGCCAGTGGGTGGTGGCCGGGCGGCCGTCGAGCAGGCCCGCCGCGGCGAGGACGAACGCGCCGGTGCAGATCGACATGACCCGGGCGTATCGGGCCGCCCGCCGCAAGGCCGAGGCGAGGTCGTCGGGAATGGTGCCGTTGTCCCAGGCGGATCCGCCGTGGATGCCGGGAACGATCACCGTGTCGGCGGAGTCCAGGACGGACAGATCGTGATCCGGCAGCACCTGGTACCCGGCCTCGCAGGGGACGGGCAGCCCACCTCGCGTACAGGTCACGACCTCGTAGAGATGCCGCCCGTCCGAGTCCGCCGACCGGAACACCTGCCCCGGAATGCCCAGATCCAGCGGAGCGAAGTGCTCCATCGCCACCACGACCACCCGATGCGGCTTGTACGCCATGGCCGGATTCTTTCACATATTGGCTATCAGGCCACTCGTCAGACGATATTTCGCGACGAGAGGATGGACGCCATGACGATAACCGGCAATCAGGACGAAACGGAGGGTCCGCTAGTCGGGCCGGCAAAACGCGGGTTAAAGGTACATCGGGCCTGGATCGTCGCCGCCGTCGCCCTGGTGGCGATCATCGGCGCCGCCGGGTTCCGCGCCACGCCCGGTGTCTTCATCAGCCCGCTGGAACGCGAATTCGGCTGGTCCCGCGCCACGATCGGCTTCGCGGTCTCGGTCAACCTCATGTTCTTCGGCCTGACCGCCCCCTTCGCCGCCGCCCTGATGGACCGGTTCGGCATGCGCCGCGTGGTCACCATGGCCCTGGCCCTGGTCGCCCTGGGCAGCGGCGTCACGATCTTCATGACCCAGAGCTGGCAGCTCGTGCTCTGCTGGGGCGTCCTGGTCGGCCTGGGCACCGGCTCGATGGCCCTCGTCTTCGCCGCCACCCTGGCCGACCGCTGGTTCGTCCGCCACCGCGGCCTGGTCATCGGCGTGCTCACCGCCGGCGGCGCGACCGGTCAGCTCATCTTCCTGCCGGTGCTGGCCATCCTGGTGGAATCCTCCGGCTGGCGCGCCGCCGCGCTCACCGTGACCGCCTCCGCGCTGGCCGTCGTCCCGCTGATCTGGTTCCTGCTCCGTGACCGGCCGCAGGACCTCGGGCTCAGGCCGTACGGCGCGACGCAGGACACGCCGGCGACCGTCCCGAGCGGGGGCGCGGCCGCCCGAGCGGTCAGGGTGCTGCGGGACGCGGCGAAGACGCGCCCGTTCTGGTATCTGGCGGGTGGTTTCGCCATCTGCGGCGCCAGCACGAACGGCCTGGTCGGCACCCACTTCATCCCGGCCGCGCACGATCACGGCATGGCCGAGACGACCGCCGCCGGGCTGCTCGCCGTGGTCGGGATCTTCGACATCGTCGGGACCATCCTGTCCGGCTGGCTCAGCGACCGCATGGATCCGCGCATCCTGCTCGGCGTCTACTACGCGCTGCGCGGCGCCTCGCTGCTGGTCCTGCCGCAGCTGTTCGCGGAGACCGCCCAGCCGAGCATGCTGGTCTTCATCATCTTCTACGGCCTGGACTGGGTGGCCACCGTGCCGCCGACGGCCGCGCTCTGCCGCCGGATCTACGGCGCTGACGGCGGCGTGGTCTTCGGCTGGGTCTTCGCCTCCCACCAGATCGGCGCCGCCTTCGCGGCCACCCTCGCGGGCCTCACCCGCGACCACCTCGGCCACTACGACCTGGCCTGGTACGGCGCCGGCGCCCTCTGCGCGCTCGCCGCGATCATGTCCTTGCTGATCGCCCGCGATCGTGCGGCATCCTTGACCTCGTGACCCAACGAGTGCTCCCCCTGGTGGTGCGGATCGAGCGTGCCACCCCGCCCGAGCGCGTCGACGCGCTGGAAGCCGCCGCCCGGGGCGTGCTGGCCCTTTTGGACGAGCCGGGCCAGTGGGCGGAAGCCGTACAGGAGTGGGAGCGGATCGGGATTCGCAAGGTGGTGCGGCGGGCCAGGGGCGCGGAGTGGCGGCGGGTGCTGGAGCTCCCGGGGCTCACGGCGACGGTGGGCACGGCCGAGGTGCGGGTGCATCCGCCGATCCCGCTGGACGGGTGGCCGAAGGAACTGTCCCGGCTGCAGGTGTCGGGGACGGATCTGGAGGATCACCACGCGCTGGGCGCCGCCGGGGATGTGGTGTTGTGGGTGAATCCGGGGCTGGACATGTCGGCGGGCAAGGCGATGGCGCAATGCGGGCATGCCGCGCAACTCGCCTGGTGGGGGACGGGACCCGAGGAGCGGGAAGCGTGGCGTTCCGAGGGGTTCGCGCTGGATGTGCGGACGGCCGCACCGGACGACTGGCGGGAGCTCGTGGAGAGCGGCCTGCCCGCGGTCAGGGACGCGGGCTTCACGGAGATCGAACCCGGCAGCGTCACCGTGATCGCGGACACGCCCTGGCTCCGGCGGGGTGGTTTCCGGCCGGAGGGCTGGGGACCGCTGCGTCACACCTGAACGATGTCCGCGTAGACGCCGTCGAGGGTCAGGCGGTCCGGTGCCGGGGTGTCGTACACGATCAGCAGGCGGCCGTCCGGGAGCAGGGCCAGACCTTCGGGGCGGTCCGCGCCTGGAACCATGGGCAGCTCGGTGACCAGCGTCGGCGGGTTGGCGAAGTCGCCGTTGGGCCGCCAGCGCAGCACCCGGAACGCGCCGTCCAGGGTCATCGTCGGCCCGGCCAGGATGAGCAGGTCATCCCCGATCGGGCAGAGATCCCGGATGCCGAGACCGTCCAGATCGACGAAGTGGGTCTGGTAGTCGCCGTCCAGGCGGAGACGGTGCGGATCGTGCGGATTCGTCTCGGGCCTGATCTCCAGGATGACCGCCCAGCCGCGGAGCACGGGACCGCGTAATCCGACCAGCACGCGGGATCCGATGACCGCGATGCCCTCGATGTCGAATCCGTTGTCCTTGCCGGGCAGGTGCAGGAACGGGCCGAGATGGTCGTCGTCGTCGAGCATGTCCGCGAGGTTCCGGCCGGGACCGGACAGGATGGCCGCCGTTCTGCGACCGTCCTTGCGGACCGGGACCGGAAGTCCGTCGTGTTCGACGAGCGGGAGCCGTACCAGGATGAAGCGGTTCTCCTCCCGCAGCACCGACGCCAGCCGCTTGCGGGCCTTTTCGCCGGTCTGACCTGGTTTGACGCGTTTGCGCTTGAGGCTGTGCGAGCCGACCGCCCACAGCCAGCCGTCGGCGCGGCCCAGGCCCTCGATGTCGGCTTCCTCGTCCGGACCGGCCGGCAGGTCGACGAATTCGGACAGCCGAAACGAATGATGATCTTGATAGGCGCCGTCCCGCCACGTGAGGCGTTCGACGGCTGAGGACTCGTCTCCGGCCACCCAGAGGCAGTGGCCGTCCTGGCGAACGGCCGACAGATCGTGATGGATACCGGTACCTGCGGTGAAGCGGAGTTCGACGCGCACGCCACCATTATCGGACCAATTATCGGGTACGGACCTGTTCCCGAAGTGTGATGGTGATCGCACCCGAAAATACCCGGAGTTCGCGTACGCTCCCGTTCGTGTCACCTGGGGATTATGGGACTAAGGCGGTTCCGACATACGTCGCGGCTGAGGCCGAGACCACACCGCTACCGAAGATCACGATCCCGGAGCTTCCACCGCCGCCACCGTCGGGCAAAGGCCTTGGTGACCTGCCGATGCGGTTGGTCTACCGGACTGTCGCGGGCGCCGTGGTCGTCGGGCTCGTGGCCGTGCTCGTCGCCGCCGTGGTGGCGACCAGGGAGGAGCCCGGCACGCTCCCGGCCGCCGCGGCCCCCTCGCCGACTCCCACGTTCGCGCCGCCGTCCCCCACCCCCTCGTCCGGGGGCGCGGTCGTGGCCTCCGCGGCGCCCAGCCCGTCGGCGAGTTCGGCGCTGACCGCCGCCCAGGAAGATCCCCGGGTGCCCGCGTTGCCCGCTGCCGACAGCAAGCTGGCCACCCTGGCGGGGCGTTCCGCGCCCGTCCGGGGTTCCATCAAGGACGAACGATCCGGGGTCGCCGTGCCCCGGTTCAGCGCGGAATGGAGCCTGGCCAAGGCGTCGCCGTTCGCCTCCCGCCAGCTGCTCGGCAAGATCAAGGGCATGGCCTACCGGGGCATGCTGGTCTCCTGCCCGGTGCCGATCGAGGTGCAGGACAGCCTGCGCGACACCGCGTTCCTGGCCGCCCGCTGGACCCTCAACCACCACCCCGCCGGCGCGACGCTGGAGTGGACCGCCTCCCAGCCGATCACCGTGGACGACCGGAACGGCTGGCTGCTCGGCTACGAGGTCAACTACACCGTGAAGGGCGACAAGCGCCGCTCGATGGCCGCGCTCGCGCTGCTGGACGTGCCGGAGAGCAAGCCCGCGCTGGTGTTCGTCACGGTCCCCGACGCCCAGAAGAAGCGCTGGCGCGACATCAACACCGTAATGTCCAAGATTAAGGTGCTTTAGAGAGCTCCGAGCTGGGGAGATATAGCGCCATCGGATAATCGGGGGGTTTTCCAATGGCGAATTTGATCGCTATCGCGTACGACGACGTCTCCACCGCCGTGGACGTCCGGGACAAGGTTCAGCAGCTGCAGAAGGAGCGGCTGATCGAGCTCCGGGACATGGCGATCGTCGAACGCACCATGAACGGCAAGATCAAGATGAAGCAGATGGTGGGCACCACCGGCGCGGGGGCGGCCGGGGGAGCGCTCTGGGGCGGGCTCATCGGGCTCATCTTCTTCATGCCGTTCCTCGGCATGGCCGTCGGCGCGGCCACCGGCGCCGCGATCGGCGCGATGAGCGACGTGGGGGTCGACGACAAGTTCATGAAGGACCTGGCCGAAGGCCTCAAGCCGGGCACGGCGGCGCTCTTCCTGCTCATCGACAAGAGCACGCCGGACAAGGTCATCCCGCAGCTCGCGCCGTACGGCGGGCGGATCATCCACACCTCGCTCAGCAAGGACCAGGAGGACCAGCTCAAGCACGCCGTGGCCGCGGCGCGCGGCTGAGCCCCGTCGTCGACGGGCGGGGGGAGACCCGTGGCCGACCAGCCGCAGGAGCGCAGGGAACCGGACAAGCCCGCGGGCGAGGACGAGCCCAAGCCCTGGCGCGCCGAAGGTCTCCCCCCGGGTAAACCGCAAGGCCCGAAGATCAACTGGTTCCGGTTCGCGCTGACCTTGCTGATCACGTACGCGCTGTTCTTCGTGGTCTCCTCGTTCTATGACGGGGAAGCGGTGGAGACGATCTCGTACACGCAGTTCATCAAGCAGGTCGAGGCCGGGAACGTCAAGGACATCTACGCGACCGGATACTCGATCCAGGGCGACCTGAAGGCGCAGGCCAAAGATCCCGACGGCAACAAGACGTATACCAAGTTCTCGACGGAGATGCCGGTCTTCGCCAACCAGGACCAGATATTTCAGCTTTTGACCAGCCAGAACGTGACGGTGAAGGCGGAGCCGCTCAGCGACTCGCGCGGGACGTTCTGGAATCTCGTGCTGTCGCTGCTGCCGGTGCTGCTGCTGGCCGGGGTGTGGATGTGGCTGCTGCGCCGAGGCACCTCCATGATGGGCGGCGGCGGCCTCAGCGCGCTGGGCAGATCCCGGGCGGCCCACCCGATCGCGACCGACAAGGTCAGGGTCACGTTCGCGGACGTGGCCGGGATCGACGAGGTCGAGAACGAGCTCATCGAGATCGTGGACTACCTCAAGGAGCCCTCCAAATACCGCAAACTCGGTGCGAAGCTCCCCAAAGGGGTGCTGCTCACCGGGCTGCCCGGCACCGGCAAGACGCTGCTGGCGCGAGCCGTCGCGGGCGAGGCGAGCGTGCCGTTCTTCTCGGCCAGCGCCTCCGAGTTCATCGAGATGATCGTCGGCGTCGGCGCGTCCCGGGTCCGCGAGCTGTTCACCGAGGCCCGCAAGGTCGCGCCGTCGATCGTGTTCATCGACGAGATCGACGCCATCGGGCGGACCAGGGGCGCGGGCGCGCTCGGCGGGCACGACGAGCGCGAGCAGACCCTGAACCAGATCCTCACCGAGATGGACGGTTTCACCGCCGGGGAGGGCGTGATCGTCATCGGGGCCACCAACCGCCCCGAGATCCTCGATCCCGCGCTGCTGCGGCCCGGGCGGTTCGACCGGAACATCGTGGTCTCCCCGCCGGACGCGGCGGGCCGTACCGCGATCCTCAAGGTGCACACCCGGGGCGTCCCGCTGGGCGCCGACGTCGACCTGGCCAGGCTCGCCAAGAGCACCCCCGGCATGACCGGCGCCGACCTGGCCAACCTGGTCAACGAGGCCGCCCTGCTCGCCGCCAAGCGCGGCAACGTCCAGGTCCACTCCGCCGACCTCGCCGACGCGCTGGAAAAACTCCAGCTCGGTACGGCTCGCGCCATCGTGATGCCCGAAGACGAACGAATCCGCACGGCCTTCCACGAAGCGGGCCACGCCCTGCTGGGCATGCTCCAGCCGGGCGCCGACCCCGTACGAAAGATCTCGATCATCCCGCGCGGCCGGGCGCTCGGCGTGACCCTGTCCACGCCGGACAACGACCGGTACGCCTACGACGAGAACTACCTGCGCGGCCGGATCGTCGGCGCGCTGGGCGGGATGGCCGCCGAGCAGGTCGTCTTCGGGCTGGTCACCACCGGGGCGGAGAACGACCTGGAGCAGGTCACCGCGATCGCCCGGGGCATGGTGGGCCGGTGGGGGATGTCGCCCAAGATCGGCCCGCTGAACATCCTGCCGCAGGACGAGCAGCCCCAGGCGGCCGCGGCGACGCTGGCCGAGGTGGACGGGGAAACCCGCAGGATCGTCGAGGAATGCTACGAAACCGCGCAACAGGTGATCCGGGATAACCGCGACAAACTCGACAACATCGTGAGTGCGCTGCTGGAGCGGGAAACCTTGGACGAGACCGAGGCGTACGAGGCGGCGGGCATTCCCCCGCGGATCGACATCCAGCGTGGCAGGTAGTTGTCAGCGCGGGGCGTATGAACGTCCTTGGCTGGTCGCCACCGCGTAGCGGGTGCCGTGCTCGTCGGCGAGGGTTCCGGTGGTGACGACCAGGGACGGGCCGAGGAGGGCGTCGGTGGTGACGTGCAGCCAGCCGTCCGGCGGGGTGGTGGCCCAGGTGACGCACAGGTCGAGGGAGACCATGTGCAGGTCGGTGAGGGTGGTCGCGCGGTAGGCGGCGTCCAGGAGGTGGGCGTCGAAGAGGATCACGTCGAGGAGCTGGCGGGGGAGCGGCTCCAGGTGACGCTCGAAGGGGCGGGCCCAGAGCTCCACGTGTGGCGGGCCGTTCTGGAAGGTGGCGTACGAGGTGGGGTAGTCGATGGCGCGTTCGTCGATGTGGCGGAGGAAGGGCGCGTCCGGCCAGGACCATTCGATAGTGGGGCAGTCGTCCCAGGACCGTTGGGGTGGTGTGGCGCGCGGGTGGGTCGCGGATGGGAACAGGTCGGGGCGGGTGAACCAGGCCTGGACCGAGGCCAGTGGTTCCCCGCCCTGGTGCGCGGTCACGCGGCGGGCGGCCATCGAGCCGCCGGCGCGCAGCTGCTCGATGTCGAAGAGCAGGGCGCCCGGGCGTACCTGGCCGGTGAAGACGACGTGCAGCGCGCTCAGAACCTGGCCGTCCAGGCCGTCGGCGGCGGCCAGGGCCGCGAGCGAGGCCGTCCAGCCGCCGAACACGACACCCCGGAAGCTGATGTCACCATCCACGTCGGCGCGGAGGGACTCGCCTTCGTGGGTGAGTTTGACCGGCCCGAAGACGGTGTCCCACACGATCGCCATGCTGCTTATTATCCGGGATTGCGCCACAGCCGGCGGGTGGCGAGCACGGCGACCAGCAGGCCGAGTGTGGTGAGCGCGCCGCCTTCGCCGACGAACCATGGTGAATTCTCGGTGGGGGTGGTCATCGCGCCCGCCACGAAGTAGAGCGCGGCGTTGAGGGTGGCGTGCAGGATGAGCACCGGCCAGATGCTCTTCGTCCGCACGCGGAGCCAGACCAGCGGGAAGGCGATCGTCACCGATTGCACGGCGAAGCAGGGGATGGCGTAGAAGATCGGGACGCCCTGGTCGATCGCGCCGGGGACGAACAGCATCATCGGCACGTGAAACGACGCCCAGCAGAGGCCGACGATGAGGGCGGTGGCGTCGGTGCTTCTGGTCTGGGCGAGCTGGGTGGTCAGGAAGGAGCTCCAGCCGATCTGCTCGCCGAGGGCCAGGATCACGTAGGGGACGATGCCGGGGAGCAGGCCGAGCACGACCGCGAGCGCGGGGTGCAGACCGGTGGAGTCGGTCACGTTTCCGGGCGCGAAGCGGGCCAGGCCGGTGACCCAGGCGGAGCCGTAGCCGAGGGCGATGCCGACGACGGGGACGATCCAGGCGATGCCGAGCGTGCGCCACGGCACCCTGCGGAAGCCCCAGTCGAACCCTCGCAAACCGCGGCCTCCGGCGAGCCAGGCGGCCAGAGCGGCCAGCGTGGGGGCGAACGCCTGGCTGTAGACGGCGAGTTGCGCGCCGATGGGGGCCTCGCCGACGCGGTTGAGATCAAGACCTTGGGAGATCGCGTACGCCAAGGCGGGCAGCACCAGCACGAGCAGCACGACGGCGAACACGGTCAGCTGCTTGCGAACCAGGGTGAGCGAATAGGTGGTATCCATGGCCGGAGTCCATCGGTGGACTGGTCCCATTCGCCTGATCGGCGGGTCCCCTCCGAGTCCCGATCGATCTGGAGAGATCATGGCGTCGGGGCGATCCTAAAAGGTCCCCTGGTGAGGTCTTGCCTGTGGTCATGTTGCGTGTTCGCGGGGGTGGAGCCCGAGGGTAGACAACGGGCTGGGTGGGTGG
>NZ_JBDPLV010000133.1:0-14632 GCF_039871605.1 Acrocarpospora sp. B8E8
TCGTCACCGCAACCAACCACGGCATCGACGCCTTCCATGCGCTCCGTGACGCCTTCCTCGGCAACCCCTGGACGCTGTCTCAAGCCACCGCATAACCCCAGCTCACGGATACGTGTGAGTGGTTACGTTCCCGCGGGTACGACCACGGTGACCACCAACCGCAGCGTGGAGGCAGGTTGGCCGGGCGGCGGCGAGGCGATCGAATACAGCCGGAACGGCTCGGGCGGAATTTCCCGCAGTTCTCGGCACTGACCCTCGCCTTCACTCCGGGCAGCCATCCAACTCCTGGCCAACCCGGTTAGGAGAGTGATTGACTCAGCCGCGCACCACCAGTTCGTCCAGGAGATTCGGGAACAGTTCGTGCGCCTTTTCTGCACGACACAGTCCATGACCTGTTGCCGCCGCGGCTCGCCGGCTCCTCAAGCGGTTCGGCCCGCCGGCACGGCCCCATGAGCCGATACCCCTTCCCCGCCGGTGATTCACCGACTGCTGATGGGCTGGACGCCGGGAGGGAGTTGGGCCTGTTCCTGGGCGTCCAGGAAGGCCTTGACGACGGCGGCGTCCGAGCGGCGCCTGGTCCAGAAGAGGGCGACTTGTCGATGGGCGGTCGGGGAGTCGATGGTGCGGGTCGCGAGGCCTTCGGTGCTGGTGGTCTCCAGGACGAGGCGGTTGATTATGCCGATGCCGAAGGCCGAGCGGACGAGCGCGACCAGGGTGGCCGGCTGGTCGGTGAGGTAGGCGATGTCGGCTCGTGCCGCGTCCTCGCCGAGCGTGTTGCGGAGGTCGAATCCGCCGCCCTCCTCCTCGCTTCCGGCCGGGTTGCCGATCAGCGGGCGCTCCAAGATGTCGGCGACGCTGAGCGAGGCCTTGCGGGTGAGGAGATCTTGCTCGCGCATGACGGCGACGATGTCCTCGCGCCAGATCGTCCGGTGGCAGAGCGTCGTTTCGTGGATCTTCGGGAGCAGGGGCCGGAACGCCAGGTCGACGGCGCCGCTGACGACCATCTCCTCCAGCGTCGAGGCGGTTCCCTCGTGAAGCTCGATGGTGATGCCCGGGTACTTCGCCGTCAGGGCCCGCAGGATCGAGGGCAGGTAGGTTGAGCTGACGCTCGGATAGCTGCCGATCTTGACGTGGGCGACGAAGTTGTCGAGCGTGCTGCGGGCCGCCTCGACGCCGCGCTGGAGCTCGAGAAGGGCGTTCAGGGCGTGGCCGCGGAACAGCTCACCCGCCTCGGTCGTGCAGATGGGGCGTGCCTTACGGTCGAAAAGGGTCACGCCGAGGGCGTGTTCCAGCGCGGCGATGTGCGCGCTGACCCACGACTGCGACAGGTGCAGCACGAGGGTGGCCGCGCCGAACCCGCCCTTGTCGGCCACGGCGAGGAAGCTGCGCAGCCACGCGGTCTGGAGCGACATGGCGTCCCGGGGATCGCGCGGGGCGAGATCGACGATCTCCACCGCGGGTTCCTCCGCCGGTGGGCCGCTCATCGTGATCCCGTCCGGGCCATCTCGACGAGTTCGGCCAGGTGGAGCACGCGCGTGCGGAGCCGAGCCCGGCGCACCTCCGTGGTCAGCTGACGCTGGCAGCCAGGGTTTAACACAACCAGGAAATCTAGTTTAAGTCTGGCTAATTCCACCATCTTGGGGGCCAGAACTCGTCGGCTGTCGCGGCGTCTGAGCAGGGAGTAGGTGCCTGCCGCGCCGCAGCAGTCGGCCGCGCCGGGCACCTCGACGTGGTCTCCGAGCGCGCTGATCACGCGCCGGGGCGCCTCGCTGACGCCCAGCCCGTTGCGCAGGTGGCAGGAGTCCTGGAGGCCGATGCGGGCCCGCCGGCCGTCGATGCGGATCGGGCCGGGCAGCTGTCCGTTCTCGAGCAGTGCTTCGGAGTAGTCGGCCACCCGGTCCCGGCCCACGACGGCGGCGAGGTGGGCGCTGCAGCCGCCGGCGGTGGAGACGATCCGGCCGGGACGGCCGGCGAGCCGGCGGGCCATCCGCTCGCCGAGGGCTCGCTCGCCGTTGTGGGCGTGGAGCGCTCCGCAGCACCCCTGGTCCGGTGGGATCGCGACGCCCTGGAGGGTGGTCGCGGCGGCCCGGCTCACCCGGGGGAACAGAACCCGCTCGAAGCAGCCGAGCATCAGAGCCGTGTCCGTCTCGGAGGCGGTGAACCGGGCATGCCGCCGCACCTTGCCCACCAGCCGGATGAGCCGCTCGCTCGCGGCGAAGGCCAGCAGCGGGCGGATACGCATCGGGCGCCGCCGTCCCTTCCACTGGGCGTCACGCAGGTCTTCCAGGAGACTCCCGTACGGGACACCCGCAGGACACACCGGTTCGCAGGCGCGGCAGCCGAGGCAGAACGAGCCCTGTTCGAGCGCGGCCGGATCGAACAGGTCGACTTCCCCGCCCTCGACGGCGCGCATGAGGGCGATGCGGCCGCGCGGCGAGGACGACTCGTCGCCCGTCAGCTGGTAGGTCGGGCGGGAGGGCAGGCAGAAGCCGGACGAGATGCAGGTGCCGAGGTCGTCGGCGTCGAAGATCATCGCGTGACCTTCCCGGGGTTGAGGATGCCCACCGGGTCGAAGGTCTTCTTGATCCGGGCTTGCAGGTCGGTCTGGGCGGCCCCGAGCTGTGCCGGGAGGTAGGGGCAGTTTCGCGGCGCCGACGCCGTGCTCCCCGGTGATGGTGCCGCCGAGGTCGATCGCGGCCTGGAACACCTCGGCGAACGCCGCGTGCACCCGCTCGCGCCCGGCGAGGTCGGCCGGATCGAAGCAGCCGGTCGGGTGGGTGTTCCCGTCGCCGGCGTGGCCGAAGGTCGCGATGGTCACCTCGTGGGCCGCGGCGATGGTGTTGATGCGGTGGACCAGTTCGGGCAGGCGGGAGCGTGGCACTCCGACGTCTTCCAGGATGGTCGCGCCGCCCAGCCTGGCCAGTGCCGGTAGCGCGCAGCGCCGCGCGGCCAGCAGCGCCTCAGCCTCGGCGGCCGCCGTGGCGACCTGCACCGAGGTGGCGCCGTGGCCGGGCATGAGCCCGGCCATCTTCCGCAGCGTGCGGGCCACCTCGTCCGGGCTGCCGTCGTCGCCGAACAGCAGGAGAGCGCCCGCCGTGACGTCCAGGCCGAGCCGGACGTGGGCCTCGACGGCGCGGACGCACCGCGCGTCGAGGAACTCCAGGGTCGCGGGGAGGATTCCGGCGGCGATCACTCCGCCTACCGCGTCGCTCGCCGATTCCAGGTCGGGGAAGTAGGCCAGCCCGGTGGCGCTGGTCGCGGGCGCGGGCCGCAGGGCGAGCGTCAGTTCCGTCAGCACCGCGAGGGTGCCTTCCGATCCGGTGAGCAAGTGGACGAGGTCATATCCGGCGACGTCCTTGAAGCCGACCGCCCGCCCGGATGATCTGCCCGTCGGCGAGGACGGCCTGGACGCCCAAGACGTAGCCGCCGGTGTTGCCGTACTTGAGGCCGTGCAGCCCGCCGGCGTTGGTGGCCACGTTCCCGCCGAGGGTGGACACCCGCCGGCTGCCCGGATCGGGCGGGTAGTGCAGCCCGTGCTCGCGCGCCGCCGCCGCCAGGGCCTGCGTGGTGACGCCAGGCTCCACGACGGCGACCAGGTCGACCTGGTCGATCGACAGGATGCGGTTCATGCGCGTCAGCGCGAGCACGATCCCGCCCTGGACCGGGACGGCTCCGGCGGCGAGGCTGCTGCCGGCGCCGCGCGGGACGACCGGGATCGAGCGTTCGTTCGCCCACGCCAGGATCCGTGACACCTCCGTCGCGGAGCCCGGCCTGACGACCGCGATCGGCCGGCCGGTGAAGCCGAACGTGGCGTCCGTCCGGTACGGCACCAGCGCCGCCGGGCGGACTTCCACGTTGCCCGACCCCACGATCTTGCTCAGGTCGGCGGAGAGGGTTCTCATGCCGCCGTCATCCCGCCGTCGAGGACGAGTGCGGCCCCGTTGACGAACCTGCCCTCGGGTCCGGCGAGGAAAGCGACCATGGCCGCGACCTCCTCGGGCGACCCCATGCGCCCGTCCAGCTGCCGTGCCGCCATCGCCGCGCGGGCCGCCGCCGGATCGGGGGCGTTAGAGAGGATCTTGCCGATCCATTCGGTCTCCACGGTCCCGGGGCAGATCGCCACGCAGCGGATCCCCTCGCGGGCGTGGTCGACGGCGACCGCGCGCGTGAGGCCGACCAGCCCGGCCTTGGACGCGCAGTAGGCGGCCCGGCTGGCGAGCCCGACCTGGCCGCCCACGGAGGCGATGTTGACGATGACGCCGCTGCCGCGGTCGAGCATCAGCGGAAGGATCGCCCGGATGGTGAGGAACGGCCCGGTCAGGTTGACCGCCAGGACGCGGTTCCAGTCCGCGTCGCTCGTCTCCAGGACGGTCGCGGCCAGCCCGATCCCGGCGACGTTCACCAGTACCTCCGGGGCGCCGACGGTGACCGCGATCTCCCGGGTGACCGACCCGACGGCCAGCGGATCGCACAGGTCGGCAGTGAACGGGCGGGCCAGGCCGCCGGCTTCCCCGATCAGAGCGGAGGTCTCGGCGAGGCCGGTGCCGTCGAGGTCCATCATCGCGATCTCGTAGCCCTCGCGGGCCAGGCGCAGGGCGGTGGCGCGGCCGATGCCGGAAGCGGCGCCGGTCACCACGGCGACGGCGCTCATGAGTACGCCGTCCCAGGCAGCGAGCCGTCCATGGCGTATCCGCCGTCGACGTCCAGGCAGGCGCCGGTGGTGTAGCACGCCTCTTCGGAGGCGAGGTAGGCGATGGCGGACGCCACCCATTCGGGCGGCGCGATCTTTCCCAGGGGGATCTTCGCCTGCAGGGAGCTGACGATCTCGGGGGTGTAGATCGACTCGCTCATCACCGTACGGGTGGCGCCCGGCCGCACGCAGTTGACGGTGATGCCGTGGGGGGCCAGTTCCGAGGCCATCGTGCGGGTCATGGCCTCCAGGCCGCCCTTGGTCGCGGTGTAGGGCGCGGCGTTCGGTTCGGAGACCACCGCGTGGACGGAGGATACGTTGACGATGCGGCCGGGCGTGGCGTGGTCGACCATGATGCGGGCGACGGCCTGGCTGAGGAAGAACACCCCGGTCAGGTTGACTGCGAGGACGCGGTCCCAGTGGGCCCGGGTGACCTGGAGGAAGGGGGCGATGTGCAGGATCCCGGCGACGTTGGCCAGCACGTCGACCCGTTCGAACTCCCCGCGCAGGTACTCCCCCAGCCGCTCGGCGGCGTCCGGTCCGGCGACGTCCAGGGCGAGCTGGTGGAGCCGCTTGTCCCCCGCCTCCGCCCAGGGCCGGGTGTGATTGATGTCGACCGCCACGACGGTGGCGCCCTCGCTCAGCAGCCGGATCGGGTAAGCCGGAAGGGGGTGGCGGGCCGTCCGGGGGTCCGGGCGTCGCGCTCCAGCACAGCGCCCGACAGCGGCCACTCCTCCAGCTGGGCGGGGGTGAGGCCGAGACAGGCCGAGGTGATGTACATCGTCTGGAGCCCGGGCCCGCCGAAGGCGACACTCGTCGGGCGCGGGACCGGGACCGGCACCCGCTCGGCCGCGGCGCCGTCGGGCGTGAAGCGGTCACGTGTGCTCCGTCCCAGAAGGCGCACCAGACGTCGCCCCGGGAGTCCACGCGCAGGCCGTCGGGGATGCCGGGCAGTGCGGAGGTGTCGGCGAAGATCTGGCGGGCGGTGGTCTCCCCGGTCTCCGCGTCGAAGGCGTACCGGTAGATGAGGTCGGCCCGGGAGTCCACGAAGTACATCCACCGGCCGTCCGGCGACCAGTCGATGCCGTTGGAGCAGTAGAAGCCCGCATCGACCGTCGTGTGAGTGCCGTCGCCGTCCAGCCGATAGAGCCGGCCCGCCGGCCGGGTCTCGCCATCCTCCAGCGACCCGGTCCAGAACCGCCCGGCGGGGTCGACAGAGCCGTCGTTGAAACGGCAGGCCGGACGGTCCGCCTCGGGGTCGGCCAGGAAGGTACGGCCTCCGGTCCGCAGATCCAGGAGATGCCACCCGGTGCGCATCCCGGCGATGAGGACGTGCGGATCGTCGGTGAGACCGAGGCAGCCGACCTGGGCCTGGACGTCGATCCGGGCCGGCCGCGCGGCGTCGGCGGCTTGGGCGAAGACCGTTCCCCCGACGATGTCCACCCAGTAGAGGGTGCCGGTCCGCGCGTCCCACAGCGGCCCCTCGCCCAGCGTGGCACGGCCATCCCAGAACACCGACGTCATACAACGGCTCCCATCCGCCACGGCACGATCTCCTCGGTTCCGAATCCGAGCGCCTCGGACTTGCTCGGGGTGCCCGACGCCATGTCCACCAGCGCCTCGAACAGCAGGATTCCATGGCGGATCTGATCGTCCCGGGACATCGCCGGGCCGGCGTCGAAGTCCATGTCGGCGCGCATGTGCTCGAACAGCCGCGTGGTGGTGCTGATCTTGAGGCAGGGGGTGGGGCGCGACCCGAAGACCGATCCCCGCCCGGTGGTGAACGCCAGCAGGTTGGCGCCGCCGGCGACCATGCCTGTCGCCGAGACCGGGTCGTATCCCGGGGTGTCCATGAACGTCAGTCCCGCGGCGGTGACCGGGTCGGCGTAGGCGACGACGGCGTTGAGCGGGCTCGTGCCGCCCTTCAGCACGGCGCCCAGCGACTTCTCCCAGATGGTCGTGATGCCGCCGTCGCGGTTGCCCTTGGACGGGTTGTTGTCCAGCTCCGCGTTGTTGCTCGCCGTGTAGGCCTGCCACCAGGTGATGAGGTCGTCGATCCGCCGGCCGACCGCCGGCGTGGCGGCCCGCGCGCGCAGCACGTGCTCGGCACCGTAGATCTCGGGGGTCTCACCGAGGATGACCTTGCCGCCCGCGGCCACCAGCAGGTCGGCCGCGACGCCCAGGGTCGGGTTGGCGGTCAGGCCCGAGTAGGCGTCGCTGCCGCCGCACTGCAGCCCCAGGGTCAGTTCGCCGACCGGGATGGGTTCGCGCCGCAGGCCGGCCAGGCGCGACGCCATCGCCTGGAGGGCGGTCAGCGCGGCGTTGACGGTGGCGGCGGTGCCGCCGAGGTCCTGGATGGAGAGGGTTTCGACAGCCGGGCCGCCGGCCAGGACGTGCTCCGGCTGGTTGATCTCGCAACCCAGGCTGACCACCACCGCGCCCGCGAGGTTCGCGTGACCGGCGTAGCCGCGCAGGGTGCGGCGCAGGATGTCGTCTCCCAGAGTGCCTTCGGCCATGCCGCAGCCCAGGTCGTGGGTTAGGGCGATGACGCCGTCCAGGCCCTCCGCCTTGATCTGCGCGTTGGCGGCCTGTGCGATCATCCGGGCGACCGTCGAGGAGCAGTTCACCGTCGGGAGGACCGCGAGGTAGGTGCGGGTCGCGGCCCGGCCGTCGGGCCTGCGGTAGCCGAGAAAGTGGTCGCGGGTCGGTGCGACCGGAGGGGTCCAGGCGCGCGGCCCGGCGGGCGTCGTGGCCGGGCCGAGGCTCTGCGGTCCGACGCCGAGGTTGTGCAGGTGCACGTGGGAGCCGGGCGCGATGTCGCGCAGCGCGATGCCGATGACCTCGCCGTACTTGCGCACGGGCGTGCCCTCGGCGATGGCGCGCACCGCGACCTTGTGGCCGGCCGGGACGTCGTCGGCCGCGGTGACGACGCCGCCGTCGACCTGGACAGGCGTTCCGGCTTCGAGATGCTCGCGGACGAGTCCCACGTCATCCACGCCCTCCAGCGGAACCAGAGGGACGGCGAGGTCCGCAGTCATCCAACGCTCGATGGCGATTCAGAGGTGGTCACGCCCGCCACCTTAGGCCGGGTAATAGTTCCTGATGAAGCGCGAGTAACGAAACGCGGCCATCCGTCCTGCGAATAGTCACAGGCCAGCGGGCGCCTGCCGAATAAAAGCCGAATTGGTGCGGCTAGGGTGAAAGTCATCCCGGTCCGAGAAAGGCAAGAACATGAAATTCGCACGGCACGGCGACCCCGGCGCGGAAAACCCATCGTGTGCGGCGCCGACGGACGCTGGCGGGATCTCACCCCGGTCGCCGGGGACGTGACGCCGGATGTGCTGACGCGGCCGGAGTCCGAGCTCGGCCTGGACGCGCTGCCAGTCGTCACCCGCCTGGAGCGGTTCGGGCCGCCGCTGGCGCGGGTGGGAAAGATCGTCTGCATCGGGCTGAACTACCGGGACCACGCCGAGGAGACGGGGGCGACTCCGCCCGCCGAGCCGATCGTCTTCCTCAAGGCCCCCGACACGGTCGTCGGCCCGGACGACGACGTGCTGATCCCGCGCGGCTCGACGAAGACCGACTGGGGGGTGGAGCTCGCCGTCGTCATCGGCGCGAAGGCCCGCTACCTGGACGGACCCGAGTCGGCCCTGGCGTACGTGGCCGGGTACACGATCAGCAACGACGTCAGCGAGCGCGAGTTCCAGCTGGAGCGGGGCGGCCAGTGGGACAAGGGCAAGAACTGCGAGACCTTCAACCCGCTCGGCCCGTGGATCCTCACCGCGGACGAGGTGCCCGACCCGCGAAAGCTGGGCCTGCGGCTGCGGGTCAACGGACAGTCGCGCCAGGACGGCACCACCGCCGACATGATCTTCGATGTGGCGTATCTGGTACCTCAGCCAGTTCATGGTGCTCAATCCCGGCGACGTCATCAACACCGGCACCCCTGCGGGAGTGGCGCTCGGCAGCCCCGGCCTGCCCTACCTGCGCGACGGCGACGTCGTCGAACTGGAGATCGACGGCCTGGGAAGCCAGCGCCAGAGCTTCAGGGCCGCGTACTGAAACCTGAGGGGCCGGCCGTTCGGCGTACGACCGGCCCCCGTGGTGGCATCAACTCGGGCGAGCTGCTGCCACTTCTGGTTGGTCCCGTTGCCTCAGGACCACAACTGGACGTTCGCGGTGCTGTACAGGTCGGCGTCCAGGCAGAGCTTGGAGTCGACCCCGCGGATCGTGCCGTCGGAGAAGGTCAACCACTTCTGGTTGATCATGCCGTGGCAGTCATGGGTGACCACTCTTGTGCCGTTGGTCTTGCCGAAACCGAAGGCGTCCAGGCATTTCGTTCCGTTGTAGACGGTGATGGTGTTGGCGGCGGTCCGGGTCCACCGCTGGTTGACGCCGGTCCCGCAGTCCGCCACCTGGGGCTGGACGTCGTTGTTCTGCGAGCTGCCGGGGACGTCGAGGCACTTGTTGTACCAAAGGCTGCGCAACCGGGTCGTGGCGGAGCCGGACTCGCCCCAGGCGTACTTCAGCCGGTCGACGGCCGCGGGGTTGGGGATCCACAGCGGCAGGTTCTGGGTGCCGCCGGCGTAGGCGCTGTAGAGGCGCAGGAGGTTCAGCGAGTCGTGGTCGGGGCTGGTGGTGCGGCCGCCGATGCCGTGGCACCAGATCGCGCCCAGGCGGTACTCACGGATGACATCGGTGATGGCGCGCAGGTAGGCGATCTCCTTGGGGGTGCTCGCGCTGGGGGTGGCGTCGTAGTCGATGCCGTTGTCGGCGTCGGCGCCGAACTCCTCGATGACCGTACGGGAGGCGCAGTTGCCCATGTACATCTTGATGTCGTTGACCCACTCGGTGTAGGTCCGCGCCGGGTAGGGGAAGGCGTAGCGGTGCATCGCCAGGTAGACACCCTCGAAGCGGGGGTCGTTGCACAGCGGCCGCAGGTCGGTTCCCCAGCCGCCGCCATCCGCCTGGGCGCCCTCGATGAGCATGCGCTCCTTGGGGAAGCCGTTGGCGGTCTGGCGGGTGATCCAGTTGGCCGCGAAGTTCAGCCACTGGGGAGTGGTGAAGCCGATGGGCTCGTTGATCGGGTCGAAGAAGATCTGCGGGTTGCCCCGGTACCTGGTTGTGAGGGTTCCCACATCTGGTTCCAGGTGTTCAGGTAGCTGTCGACGACCTTGTTGCTGCCGTCCTCCACCCAGTGGCTGAGGACGACCTTGAAACCTTTGGCCGTCGCGGCGTCGATGACGCCGTTGTAGCTGTTCCAGGCGACGGTGGCCGGGTTGATGGGTAACCGGACGGTGTTGGCGCCCAGGGCGCTCTGGAAGGCCCCGAACATGGCGTCGGCCTTGCTCCGGGTGGCGTTGTAGTCGTCACCGGCCGACAGGCCCTGCAGGACGAGCCGGTCGAAGGTGAAGTTGTCCCCCAGGCGTGACCAGTGCACGCCCTTGAACTGGCTGGGGTCCAGGACCGCGGCGGCGGCCGGCGCCGCGCCGGACACCGCCATGAGCGGCGTCGGCAGCAGCAGGATCAGTGCGGCCGACAACCAGGTCAGCACGCGGCGGAAGAGAGAGGGAGGGGTGGCGTGGGGGCGCGGCATGGAATTCCTTTCCGCTCTGGCGCGCACATATTTACATCTGCCTGTAGCGCGCCGTTAATCGGTTGGAAATGAACGTATCGGCGCTTCCCGGACGCGTCGATCGCGATTTCCGGGACTCGCCGATCCGTTGTACGAATTGCCGCTGGAGTTTCCGGATCCGCGTTTCAGCCACCGGCCTATTCCGGCGGCGGAGGCGGCGATGAAAATGACGGCTCCGGTCACTATCTGCTGGTCGAAAGAGGCCAGCCCGAGCAGGCTCATTCCGTTGGAGAGAAAGCCGAGCAAGAGCACTCCGACCGCGGTGCGCAGCAGGCTGCCGCGTCCGCCGAACAGGCTGGTGCCACCGAGGACGACGGCGCCCACGATGTTCAGCAGCAGCGGGCCGCCCATGCCGGCGCCCGCCCCCGCGAGCCCGGACGTCAGGACGATTCCGGCGATCGCCGAGAACAGCCCCGCCACCGCGTAGACGCTCGCCTTGGTGCGGGCGACATGGACGCCGCTGATCCGCGCGACCTCGACGTTTGCCCCGACGTGCAGGACGCGCCGTCCCCACGCGGTGATGACGAACGTCGCGCCGATCGCCGCGATCGCGACGACCGCGGACTGGCTGCACACGTTGATGATGTTGGAGGGGGTCAGCATCCCGTCGGTGAGGACACTCAGGACCGCGACGAGGACGATCAGCGCGGGCAGCATCGACAGGTCGGTGAGCCAGCCTGGACGGCGGGCCGGATCGCGCGGCCACGACGCGGGCTTGGCGGACTGGGCGGGGGGCGCGGTGGAGGACGCCGTGGCGACGCCCTCCCCGCGGACGGATTCAGGCGACGACACAGCCCCACACCTGCGAACTGGTCGCGGCGAAGTTGGCCTGGTCGAGGCTGAGGCCCTTCGTCTGGACCGATTTGGGGCTGACGCTCCGGCCTCCCAGCGCGGTGGTGATCGCCGAGATGGCCTGCTTGCCGAAGTCGTCGACCGGAGTGGCGACGTCGGCGTCGAGGATCTTGTCCTTCATGGCCTTGCAGCCGTTCTGGTCGCCGTCGATGGTCACCAGGAACACGTGCTTGGGATCCTCGATCGGGGCCAGGCGCCCGGCCGCCTGCAGGGCGGACTGAACGGACGGCAGCAGGAAGTCCGACGGAACGAAGATCGCGTTGATGTCGGGGTTCTTCTGGAGCGCGTTGGAGGTGCCGTCGAGGGCCTGGGCCGGATCCCAGTTGGTGGGGACCTGGCTGACGGCGGTGACGTTGGGGTCGCCCTTCAGGGCCTCGTTGAACCCGTCCCTGCGGCCGATCGCGTTCTGGTCGGTGAGCGCGCCCACCAGTTCCAGTACCTTCAGCGGCTTGGTCTTGCCCGCGTCGATGAACTCGGCGGCGGCCAGCTTGCCGTCGGCGACCGGGTCGCCGGTGATCTGGAACGTGATGTTCTGCTGGTCGGCGACGGCCCGATCGATGGCGATGAACGGGACGTCGCGGGCCTTGGCCAGGCTGACGGAGGAGGCGATCTGCTGGCCGTCCTGGGCGATCACGACCAGCGCGCTGACCTTGCGTGTCTGGATCAGGTCCTGGATCTGGGCGGCCTGCTTCTGCGGGTCCTTGTCGGCGACGTTGAAGACGACCTCGTATCCGGCCTCGGTGGCCGCCTTCTCGATCGCCGATTTCTCGGCCTGGCGGATGCTGTTGAGCAGATCGAAACTCACGCCGATCGTGACCCTCTCGCCGGAGCCGTCCGAGCCGGACTCCTACTGAGACGAACCACAACCGGCGAGCACCAGAGCCGACGCCGCGAGGGCGGCCGTGTATCGGATGAGGGAGGGGACTTGCATCGGGGGGTGTCCTTTCCTTATGACGCAGCGGCCGGCCGCAAGGCTTGAGCCAGGGTCCGCCACCGGAATGCGGCGGCGATGACCGCGACGAGCAGGACGCCGCCGCGGACGATGTCGAAGACGTAGGGCGAGGCCCCGGAGAACACCAGCCCGGTCTGGGCGGTGGTGAGGACGAGGGCGCCCAGGACGGTGCCGATGATGCTGCCCCGCCCGCCGAACAGGCTGGTTCCGCCGAGCACCACCGCTGTGATCACGGTGAGCTCGTAGCCATCGCCGATGGACGGCTGGACGGCTCCCAGCCGCGCGGTCTGGGTGAGCGAGGCGAGCGCCGCCAGCACGCCCGCGAGCGCGTACGCGCCGATCGTCACCGCGCGGACGGGCAGCCCGGCGTCGCGGGCCGCGGCCGGGTTGGAGCCGACTGCCTGGAGGTGCCGGCCGAACACGGTCCGGCCGAACACGGTCCGGCCGAACACGGTCCGGCCGAACACCAGCACTCCGCCCAACACCGTCACGGCGGCGAGCAGGATCGGAGCGGGAACGCCGAGGAGGCTGCCGGTGCCGATGTCCTGCAGGTGCGCGGGGAGATCGATGTTCTGCTGGCCGGTGATGTGGCCGCCGGCTCCCCGGAAGACCTGCATCGAGGCGAGGGTGACGATGAGGGCGGGAACCCTGGTCAGCGCGATCGCCACCCCGTTGACCAGGCCCATCAGCAGCCCGGTCGCGGCGATGGCGGCGAACACCAGGCCGGCGGGCGCCGCGCCGAGCGCCCGGCTGGACTCGATCGCGGCCGCCAGGAACAGCATCGACCCGACGGACAGGTCGATCCCCCCGGTCATGATCACGAAGGTCGCCCCGACGGCGGCGATGATCAACGGGCTCGCCTGGATGGCGATGTTGCGGAAGTCCGCCCCTGTGCCGAACTCGTCGTAGAGGCCGGACAGGGCGAGCACGAGGACCAGCCACACGAGGAGCAGCGGCTGCCGGCGCAGAGCGCGTGCACACCATCGGCAGGCGGATCTCATCGAGTGCCTCCCGTCGCCAGGCGGATGACGGCTTCCTGGGTCGCGCTCCGCCGGTCGAGGATTCCGGCCAGCCGGCCGTCGTGCATGACGCCGACGCGATGAGCCAGTCCGAGCACTTCCTCCAGCTCGGAACTGATCAGCAGGACAGCCGTTCCCGCGCGCGCGAGATCGGCCAGGAGCCGGTAGATCTCGGCCTTGGCGCCGACGTCGATGCCGCGAGTGGGCTCGTCCAGGATGATCAGCCGGGGTTGTCCGTTGAGCCATTTGGCCAGCACGACCTTCTGCTGGTTGCCGCCGCTCAGTGATCCGCCGTCCGCCTCCAGCCCGCTGCGGGCCGTCAGGGCCACCGCGGTCGCGAGGTCCTTGGTGAGACGGCGTTCGGCCGCATGGTCGAGCCGTCCGAACGGCCGGCACACCGAGCCGAGGCCGACGATCGAGAGGCTCTCGCGGATCGGCCGGTCCAGGAACAGGCCCTCGTTCCGCCGGTCCTCGGTGACGAAGGCGATTCCCGCGGCGATCGAAGCGCGGACGTCGCCGCGCCGCAGCAGCCGTCCGGCCACCTCGATCCGCCCGATCCTGCCCGCGAGCCCGAAGATCGCCCGGGCCACCTCGGTACGGCCCGACCCCATCAGCCCGGCCAGACCGAAGATCTCGCCCTCGGCGACGTCGAACGAGATCCCCTCGACCCGAGCGCCGTCGCCCAGGTCACGAACCGACAGCGCGATCTCCTGCCGCGGCTTCGCGGTTTCGGGGTATCCCTGGGCGAGCTCGCGCCCCACCATGAGCGCCTCGAGCGTGGCGCGGTCGAGCTCGCCGGTCGGCCGGTCGGCCACCAGCCGCCCGTCCCTCATGACCACGATCCGCTGACTGAGCCTGAAGATCTCCTCGAGGTAGTGGGTGATGTAGAGGACGGCCACCCCGTCGTCACGCAACCGCTCGACAATTCGCATGATCATCTCGCGTTCGCCGAGATTAAGCGAGGCGGTCGGTTCGTCGAACACGATGGCCCGGGGCTCGATGGCCAAGGCCTTGGCGATCTCCACCAGCTGCCGCTGCCCAGCGGGGAGTTCGCGCACGAGGGCATCAGGCCCGAATCCGGCACCGACCCGCCGCAGCAGGAGGGAAGCGGTGCGCCGCAAGGCCGCGGGCCGGACCGTGCCCACACGGGACGACCCGAGCTGGCTAATGAGAATGTTCTCTGCGACTGTCAAGTCCGGAAAAAGGCTGGTCTCCTGATGCACCGTGGCCACGTTTCCCGCGTCCCCGAAATCGACGTGACCGGAGTCAGGCCGCAGAGTTCCGCCGATGATATTCTTGATTGTGGACTTTCCCGCGCCGTTTTCCCCGGCCAGCGCAACGACCTCGCCGCTCGGGACCCAGAGCTCCGGAAGTTGGTGACCCGCACGTGCGCTCACGTGCGGGTTCCTACACATCACATCTCTGCAAATCTTGTTGAAATAAGATAAGGTGTGAAGGTGTCCGCAGCCGTAGCGGTCATGCTT
>NZ_JBDPLV010000134.1:0-14326 GCF_039871605.1 Acrocarpospora sp. B8E8
TCATCAAGCACCACCTCAAGCGGCTGCAATACCGACCCGGCCTGCTCGACGCCATCATCGCCCAGACCGAACTGATCCTCGAACCCGAACCACCGTAACCCGAGAAGCCAGCCTTTCAACCTCTGTAGACCTGCGCAAACCCCAATGGGCCAACCCCTACGGATATGCGGGAAACAACCCGATCGGCCTGTCCGACCCGTCCGGGCTGCGCATCGACGCGGGAAACGCTGCGGCCAACGCAACGCTGGGGGAGACCCACCAAGGAAATGGCAAAAAGTGGGAGGAGGAGCAGCGTAGAAAGCGTGCTGAAGCAGCTGCTGCCCGGGAACGGCAGCGTGCCTATTGGGCGAGAGTCCGGGCTGCGCAAGAGAAGGCCGCACGGGCACGCGCGGCAGCGCTGCGGAAGATGCAGAAAGCGGAAGCGGCCTCCAAAAAGGAAGCCGACGCCTTGTATGAGGCCAATAATCCGGGTTTCGTCCACTGTTTCTTCATTCCCTGTCCCAATGCTGACCCTCAATCCTCATCCGGGATGGCAGATTTCTCCAAACTCGTGCTTGGGACGGTAGGAACTCCCGCCGGGGGTGCAGCAGGTGCAGCAGGAGCGGGTGCAACAGGAGCAAAACTTGCAGGCAGCGGACCTGTCGCAGGAGTCATCGAAGTCAGTGGTCAGGTGAAATCGGTAGCAGCCTTCAAAAATTACTATCCTAAGAACGGCCTAGTCGAGTACGTTTTCGACCCGAAGACGGGCCGGTTCGCCGTAGGCAACCCTGCAGCGCATGAGATCAGTACCGTCGGCCTAAGCCCGCACCAGCGACTGGCTAAGAGTATTGACGCGGACACGTCCACTGTGGTGGGGGGAGAGCTTCGGCGAGGCCCGAAGGGCGAATTCTTCACTGACGAGATGAGTGGGCATTTCTATCAGAACTGGGATTATGGCGTCCGACTGCAGTTTCTCGAGACGATGGAGAGTTACGGCATTACAATCAAGCACGGCTGGTAACATGGGTACACTGGACAGCGGCATATCTGAGGGGTTCTCGATGACGTGGCTACCCATCCTCCCGATCGGGGAGGATGGGTGGGTAGGTATTCTCAATGGCACAATGCTGTATGTGGGCAATCTAGAGGTTCCAATGCGGGAAGTTGACCCTCGGTCACCAATTGGGCTACTGCCACTGTTGGAGCGTCCCTATGGCGTCGTTAAGGCAGAACTTGAGCACCGAGGTCTAGAGCTCGGGCTTGCGCCAGGATGGTTGCAAGATCGCCTTCCTCTAATGGCCATACTTCGTGTTGCCGTCGCGCGCCCCAGCGCATACTGGCAGCGGCTGGCTTTGGCATGGATTCGTGAAATGCCCAGATCTCCCGAGCTTGAGGAGTGCTTGGAGACCTTAGAGACGTCGGGGCGTGCACCCCAGATTCTCCGGCATGAAGCGCAATCGATCCGTCGTTCCTGGCATCAGGCTGCAGATTGATTCATCTCGTCTACGATCCGGCGCTCCTGATGCACGAGCGGGAACGCGTGTACCGCTCGGAAACTTGGCTTCGCGCTGTGAGCTGGAATTTTGCTGCGGGATCAGCGCCGTGGCTGCGACCATCTCGAGGTGCTGTTGTCGCTGCTCTACCGATTGGTTCGGAGCCTGCTCGGCCTCCTTGCGGTGCTGGTTCGCTCTGATCTGTCCAAGGACGTCGAACTGCTCGTGCTCCGTCACGAGAACCAGGTGCTGCGACGTCAGACTGGAGGCCGACCGCGGTTGGATCACGCCGATCGGCTTTGGCTCGCTGCGTTGTCCCGGCTGGTCCACCGCCGGCAGTGGGCTGGGATCTTTCGGGTCACCCCGGCGACGATCCTGCGCTGGCACCGTAAGCTCGTCGCGCGTAAGTGGACCTACACCGACCGACGGCTTCCGGGGCGGCCCGGCACTCGTCGGCCGGTCAAGACATTGATTGTGCGGATGGCGCGGGAGAACCCGGCGTGGGGGCATAGGAGAATCCAAGGCGAGCTGGCCCGCTTGGGTTACGTGATCGCAGCATCTACGGTGTGGGAGATCCTGCATGCTGCGGGTATCAAGCCAGCGCCCCGCCGCGCCGGGCCGACTTGGCGGCAGTTCCTGGCCGCTCAGGCTCAAGCGATCATCGCGTGTGACTTCCTCGTGGTGGAGACGGTATTGCTCAAGCGGCTGTATGTGCTGGTGTTCATCGAGCACGGGACCCGGAGACTGCACCTGGCCGGCGTAACTGCGCACCCGACCGGTGCATGGGCTGTGCAGCAGGCTCGCAATCTCACCATGGACCTGTGTGATCGCATTGGCACGCTGCGGCTGATCATCCATGATCGCGAT
Organism: Acrocarpospora sp. B8E8; assembly: GCF_039871605.1. Taxonomy (NCBI): domain Bacteria; kingdom Bacillati; phylum Actinomycetota; class Actinomycetes; order Streptosporangiales; family Streptosporangiaceae; genus Acrocarpospora; species Acrocarpospora sp. B8E8. Next base: position 2,340 of record NZ_JBDPLV010000134.1, read on the forward strand.
CCGCTCTTCACCGCCGCGTTCGCGGAGGTGCTCAGGGCTGAAGGTATGCGGATCATTAGGACGATGCCGCGAACGCCGAGGATGAACGCCGTCTGCGAACGCGTGATCGGAACGCTCCGCCGTGAGCTCCTGGACCGGATCCTCATCCTCGGCGAGCGGCACCTGACTCGGGTGCTCCGCGAGTATCTGATCCACTACGACGGCCATCGGCTGCACCAAGCCAGACAATAACGACCCCCGGATACCGAAGCCCAGCACAGTCGGGACGCAGCCGAACTCGCCGACCTGCGATCCATCCAGCGAGAAGTAGTCGTCACAGGCATGATCAGCGAATACCATCACGCGGCATAACCGCAGCTCAGTACACGCAACTCAATATTCGAGCGGCACAGGTGATGACGCTCTGCGATTTTGGCTCTGACGCTTTCTCTGTGGAGTGTCACGCCATGTGATCAGAGCGCGTGGAGGACGCGGATCTTGAGCAGGTCGAAGTTGGCGCGGCCGAACATCTGACGCTTGATCGCCTTGATCTTGTTGACGATCCCTTCGACCGGTCCCGAGCTGTGTGGCATGGTGAGCCCGCTGACGACGGCGTCCAGGTCGCGGCGCAGCCCGGTGGTGAAGGAGCGCAGGTCGGGCAGGTCATCGGCCTCGACGGCATTCATCCAGGCGGCCAGGTGATCGCGGTCGCCGGTCAGGGTGGTCATCAGCTTGGCGAACTCGGTGATGTGGCCGGCCAGGTGATCGAGGTGCTCACAGCGGGCCAACACATCCTTGAGCTGCAAGGTCTCGTCTTCGGTTCGGTGGTCGGGGTGGGTGAGCAGCCAGCGGGTGATCTTTCGGGCGGCCGGCGGGTCGGGTGGTGGGGGCGGAGGTTGATAAGGGCCGGGGCTGCCGGGCGCGGGTGGGGGTAATGTGGCGCGCAATGGCTGCACGTAGCGGCGGACGGCCTGGCCGGAGCCGGTGTAGCCGAGTGTTTTGAGTTCGCGGGTGAGCTGGGCGGCGTTGTGGCAGCCCTCGGCGATCCGTTGCTGGAGGTAAGGCTCGAAGGGGTCCAGGACGCTCGCGCGTTCCAGGGTCTTGGCGAGCAGTTCCTCCAGGCTGGCGGCGGTGGCGAAGCGGCGGACGGTGGGCCGTTCCAGGTTCAGGGCGCGGGCGATCGCCGAGATCGAGTAGCCCTGCTCGTGTAGGGCGGTGATGGCCGCGTGGCGTTCTTTCGTCCTGGTGACGATCTTCAGCTCGTGGGCCGTGGGCGTCTGCTTGGGCGGTGTGATGTCGTCGCTGGTGGTGGCCTGTTCGCCGGAGATGGCCTGGTCGGCTTCGGGGGCGGAGGGCTGACGTAGGCATCCTCGGTGCCGGACGACGGTCTTGTCGACGTATCCGGCCAGGCCGTGCCACAGGTGCCAGCGGTCGGCGATCTGGGTGGCCTGGGGTGCGCCCGCTCGTGCGCCGTCCAACGGTGCAGTCGGGTATTGGAACTGTCCGAATCCTCAGGTTCTTGGTCTCTGGCTGAGGTCGGCGGCGTAGGTGGACCAGTCGCCAGCGGCGATCTTCTGCCACTGGATGGCGCCTTTGATGTTGATGCCGAGGGTCTTGGCGAGGATCGCTGCGGGGAGTTCGGCGGCGAGTGTGAACAGGGCGGTGTTCCGGTCCTGGCGGGGGTTCAACCCGAGCTCGTGGAGGCGGCGGGCGAGAGCGCCTTCGGTCAGAGGGCGTCCTGGCCAGCGTCCGGGGAACAGCCAGGCCGATTCTGGGTTGAGGACTCCGCCACCGCGCGGTTTCCGGATGGCGACGAGCTCGTTGACGAGGTCGTCCAACGGAGTGGGCAGGGCGATGGGCCGACTGCCCAGGTAGAGGAAGGTGTGGCCGTCCCGTTGGTGGACGTGGTTGATCGTCAGGGCGGTGATGTCGGTGAGCTTTTGCGCGTAGAGAATGATCAGCAGCCCGGCGGCCCGGTCGGCGGTTGGGCAGGTCTCGTCGTGGAGGAGGCGGCGCGCGTCGTCCCATCTGCGGTCCTGGTCAAGCGGTCCGGATGGGGCATGCCAGCGGGTGCTTGGTGCGGTGAGGCGGAACGCGTGCCGGTGGACGACGGCCCAGCGCACGAAGTTCGCCGACCGGTCCCGGTGGCTCTGGGTGTGATCGGTGAGCCAGAGGTCGAGGTGGGCTTGGGTGCAGGTCGCCAAGGTCAGCTCGCGTGCTTCGAGCCAGTCCAGGACGGCCGCGGCGGCGGTGACGTGCTGGCGGACGTTCCTGGCCTGCTGGTGGGAAACGGGCTGGCTGTTGAGGCGTCCGCGGAGTCGGCGGAGGTGGTGCCAGACGGCGTATCCGTGCAGGATCCGGTGGTGCTCAGGGACGGTGCGTGCCGCGATGGTCTGGTCGATCCACCCCTCCAGGGCGGTCAGACGCTCGTCTCGGTCGGGGAGTGCTCCTGCGGTGACCAGCATCGACCGCAGGTGGTTCAGGGTGAGGCTGGCCGGCATGGTGTCGATTAGTTCGTGGGAGAGCCGTCGGTGCCCGCTCGCGAGTTCGCGTAGCGTCGTGCTGACTCCGGGCCTGGTCAGCCAGGTGTCCACGCTGTCGGGCCGGTCAGCCTGGACCAGGGCCTCGCGGAGCTGATCGAGTTCGCGCGGCGTAGCGCCAGCGGGCGAGGTGAACAGCTCGGTCAGCTTGCGGTCCAGAGAGCAGCGCGCGCATTCGGCGGTCGAGAGCTGCCAGGTCGTCTGGCAGACCGCGCAACGTTTCCAGAACGTCGGATCGGGGTTGAGGCAGCGGGCGCAGAGCGGCTCGTCGAGGGTGCCGCCCTTGAGCATGGCGCCGGTGCCGCAGTTCGAGCACACGATCCAGCGCTTCCGGCACCGCTCGCAGACGGGCTTGCCGATCGCGCGGGAGATACCGACCCGGCTGCTGGTCGAACCGCAGAAGCTGCAGGGAAGATCGTGGCCGGGTCGACAGCTCTGGCAGACCGGCCCGGTCTCGGTGACCGCAGCGACGCGCCGGTTGTTTCCGCAGCTGACGCATGGTTTCCAGCTTCGTGGGTCTTGGTGCCAGCAGTTCTGGCAGAGAGGCTGCCCGTTGTCGTTGCGGCGCGCGGTCGGCCTGATCTTGCCGCAGCGGCCGCAGGCCACTGCCCGGGCTTTGGGCCCGCATCCGTGGCAGAGGCGTACTCCCTCGATGGGCGGACCGAGCTGCTTGCGTCTGCCGCAGCGCGGGCATGACGGCACGACCACGGCCCTGGCGCCGGCCTCGGCGAGAGCGTCGATGAGACGCAGGACGCTGGGCGTCTCGGCGCGAGCGCCTTGGCCCGTGAGCAGATCGGGCTGGCTCACGATGGCCTGGGCCAGACGGCGGTGTCCGTCGGGTCGGGCCGCGGCCTGGTTCACCGCCGCGAGGAGGGCCTCCCGCGCAAGAGCGGGCTCGAGCCCGGCCAGCAGGTCGAGTAGAGCATCGACCGGATCGTCCGGAGCCGGAGGTTCAGGGCGGCCGGTCACGGTGTGGTCCCGGTGATCCGGGCGCGCTTAGGACGCAGGTCACCGATGCTGTCGGTGGTCGTGATTCCGCCGGCAGCGGCCTTCTTGGGACGCGTGCTGGGTATGGCGGCCGCAATGGGTTCGATGAGGTCGTCCATCGTGCAGTCCAGGGTGTCCAGCAGCGCCATGAGGATCTTCAGGCTAAGCCGTTCGGGCCGCTCCACCACCAGCCGATAGACCTGGCTGGTCGACAAGGTGATCCCGCGTTCGGCCAGCGGCGCGAGGAGGTCGGTGGTGGAGAACATGCCGCGGTCGGCCATCACCTTGCGTAGATGCCAGCGGTAGTCGAGCTTGCCGTTCATTCCCCGTCGCCTCCTCGCCCTCCGGCGAACGCCGGTGCCAATGCCCTGGTCAGGGCCGTGTTCATGAAGTCGTCGCTGACGTGGGTGTAGATCGCGGTAGAGCTGTCGCATTCGTGGCCGACCTGCTGCTGGATGAACCGCCGGTCCACCCCGTCCTCGGTGAGGTGCGTGACGTAGGCGTGCCGTTCGGAGTGCGGAGTCAGCTCTTTCGGCAGGCCCAGCGCGTCTCGGTAGGCGACGAACCGGGCGTTGATCTCCGAGGGCTTCACCCGCCCGCCGCGTTCGGTGAGCCAGAGCGCCGGATGGTCGGGGTAACCGAACCGGGGCCGGACGTTCTCGACGTAGTCAGCGACCGCCTCCACCGCCCAGTCCATCACCGACAACACGTTCCTGCGCCGCGGCGGCTGCCCCCTCTTCGCCTTGCCGTAGCGAACGTTGAGGATGCCATACCGGCCGAAATGGGGCGCTTTGGGGTTGCGTCCCCAGTCGACCAGGTCCAGCTTGGACGTCTCGGTCCGGCGCAGTCCCCACCCGTAAATGGTCTTGAAGATGGTCGCGTCTCGGTAGGCGGCCAAGGCGCCCTTGCGCCCGGAACGCACCGCCCGCTCGACCTGATCATCGGCGTAGTCCAGGAACCGCTGGAGCTCCGCGCGCGTGAACGGCCTGGCCTCCGGACTGCCCTCGTAGTCGTTGAGGTGCACTCGGGTGTTCCACTCATGGCAGATCGCCACCGGGAAGGTGCCGAACTCCTCTTCGCAAGCCGATACCCAGCCGTAACGGGCATCGATGAGGAACTCGGTGAACAACCGGACGTCGCCCTGATACGCCCGGATGGTCGACGGAGCCAGATGCCGTTCGCTCGTCAAGTACGCCGACCACTCATCCATATGCGCAGGCGACCATTGCCAGGGGAACTCGTCGGTGTACTCATGGAAGCGACGGATCAGTTTCTCCCGGTCCTCGACCGTCTCATCCCGAAGCCCCCGCGACTTCTGCTGAGCACGCCAACCCCGCAGCATCGCATCGAACATCGCCTCCTCAGGCCGCAGCAGCGTCACCCCGGAGACCAACTCCAGCCCCGCTGACCCCGCTAAGGCCACCCTGCCTCGATGCACCACTCCAGACCATCCCTTCTGAAGGGAAGATCTTGCATCAGACGGGATCTCTCTGGCAAACTACCTGATCAGACGCTCGAGCCACAGCCGCAGCCGGCGCGAGAATGAACCACTTACGACCTGGCGACCTGCGGCTCCTCGCCCGTCTGATGCAATTCCCGAGGGTTGGCGTAGGCGCCGGCCCGGTCCCGGCAGATGATCTCGATTTCCGGGTGGTTGGCCAGCCACGCGGCCAGGGTGTCTTTCTCGCGGTCTTCGAGCAGGTCGATGACGGTGTTGCTGTCCAGGTCGACCAGTACGGTGCCGTACACCTGCCCCTTGCGGCGGGCGAAATCGTCCACGCCGAGCACGGTGACCGGCGCGGTGGCCGGGTCGGGCAGGTCACGCAGCAGTCGGATCAGGCTGTCGTGGGAGGCGGTGGCCCGCATGCCGAGCGCGGCGGCCAGTCGTGCGCCCGTCCGGCCGCCCGCGGCGCGGGCCAGCGCCTCCAGTGTGGCGCGCATCGCCGGGGTGCGGCGCGCCCGCCGCGGGGCCAGCGCGGGGATCTCCACCGCGAAGGTGGCCAGCTCACAGCCGGGGTTGTCGCAGTGGTAGCGGGTGACCTCGATCTCGATCATCACCGGGCGGCCCTCGATGGCGCCGTGGTGGACGCGGCGCCGGTAGCTGCCGTGACGGCGCAGGGCCGGTGTCTGGCAGGCGCGGCACCTCGCGTCGCCGGCCCTGTCCCGCGCGCTGATCGCTATGTGGTCGTCCAGGACGTTGACCTGCGTGATCTCGACGCCGGACAGGGAGGGGAAGAGCAGCGGGAGGCAGCAGGCCTTCCCGCACGCGCACGTATGCCGCATGATGGCCTCGCGGTCGTTTCGCATGATCGGTTTGGTGACAGAACCGGATCATCACGAGGCGGCCGCGTTTGTGTGCGTGGAGTTGCGGAAGTGTGATCACGTCCTCTGGGTAGCTGCCCGGCCTGAAGTCACGCTCGGTGACTGCTCCACAGAGAAAGCGTCAGAGCCAAGTTGAGCTGAGCGCCAACACCTGGTCAAGCAGGTGAAGGTGCTGGCGGAAGACGAGTCCTGGAACGCGCTGGCCAGGGAAAGCGGCAAGGGACCCGTACTGTACACAGGACCCGCCAGCGCGGTACGGATTCTCGCCGGGCGAATGACGTGGACCCTTTCTGAAGCCGCTGGCGTGTATCGGCTGGAGAGGACCGAGGAACAAGGATCCACCGCAGGTGAGGCACTGGACCAGTGGCTCCAACGAAAAGGCAACGGGCCTCGCGGATTCTGCCCAGCCGTCCTAATCAGACGGTGATCGACCGCTCGTGAGGGCGGATCCTGCTCTTGATGTGAATCCGTGCCGAGCGTTGATCTGTTCGCCGCGCTGCGGTTGCGATCGGACAAGGATGCCGACGTCCTCGCTGTGGTCGACGCCGACCAGGCGCGGCGCGCCGTAGCCGACCAGAAGGCTCACGACGTTGAAGACCAGCACGGCCAGCCCGACCGAGACGAAGTGTCGACGCTCATGCTGTACAGCCCGCGCCGCTTGGAAGTCCTGCTCGGCGCCCCCTAGATCTGGTCACCCACGAGCATCGCCACCCAGGACCAGCGGCTGCGGCGGGCACAGTGACCATCACGGCAAGGACAGCCGAGGCGATGAAGGCACGAACAAGCACAATGATCCGTTCCGGTAGGGCCCGTCAGAACGGTTGCCATCCTGAAGGAAGTTCGCCCGGCCTCGGCGCATTGACCGAGGCTTGACCGGCGAACAGGCTGTCCCGGAAAGATCGAGCCCCTCGGGGTCGCCTTCGCGGGTGTTCTCATGGTCATCGGATGGGTCTGATTTGGCGTGGAGCGTCTTAACGATCTTCAGGGGGCTATGGCGTGTGCCCAGTCCGTGCCCATGAGCAACCAACGAGCAACGCCTTGTGATCTCGGCTCCACAGCGAGGCCCCAAACCCGGGCAAATATGCAGGTCAAATGGGGTCAAAGGTGGTGGGGCGCCAGGGATTCGAACCCTGAACCTACGGATTAAAAGCGCCATTGTGCGAGGGTTGTTCTGTATTGAATGATGACGTCGGGGGTCATTCAGTACCGATTTGTCCGCTTATGGACACATTGCCGTGCCGGGCTTTGCCATACAGTGCCGGCCTGTTTCCGGCCGTACGATCCCTCACCGATCCCCATAGGGGTGGCGGTCACGCGGGGATCACTCAGATCTGGGATTCCAATCCGGCGAAGTCTTCGAGGTTCCGGGCGACCAGCGGGAGCCCGTTTGGCGGCGGCCAATGATGCGTCAACAGATCGGCCAGACGCTTCAGGGTTGACGGCCCAGGTCCAGGACGAGGGCGTAGATGATTCCGTAGGGCCGGGCCGCGTTCGCGCTGAGGGGGATCGGATCGGAGGTGGATTCGGCCCCATCAACCAACACCGACCCCACCGAACTCTCCAGCAGGCAGTTCCGCTCCGCCCGCTTCCCGATCCGAGAAGGCATCCGGCTCCAATCACCAGGCTCGACATCCATAGACGTGATCGACTCGGCGGCATCCTCAGCGAGTATCAACATGTAGCTTGACCTGGACGGATGATCAATCGGCACACATAGGCCACCGCCCGCCGGTCGGCCAGCGTGGCGTCACCCGGCAAGGCCGGCCCGCCGCATCAACCGGGCCGTCCGCTTGCAGTCGAGACCGATCCCGTCGATCTCGCGCAGGTCGGTATGGATCCGCGCGCCCGTAGATCCGATCTGAGGCCGCGTGATGCGCGCGGATCCTCTCCGTCAGCACCGCGTCCTGACGAGCCCCGCGCCGACGGACGAGCCTCATCACGGTGTGAAGATCTGGGCTGGTGACAGACCGTCATTCGCGGCATGATCAGGGGGTGCAGATGAAGACATGTGTCGTTCGTGAAGCTGACGAGGGAGCGGGGGACGGCCAATGTCATCGGCATCGTAATGATCTTTCTCCGGGTGCGCTGGACTTTTCGGCTGCTGGCCATCTTTATGCCACACATCAGCTGCATGCGTTCGCGGCCCGTCTCCCTCCACCCCTTGCCGAGTGGGCCATAAATACCTTTACTGATCCCGGTGATCACGTTCTTGATGTCATGTGCGGTTCGGGGACGACGCTAGTGGAAGCCGTTTTGACCGGGCGGATCGGCCATGGTGTTGACATCGACCCCCTTGCGCGGCTGATCGCGATGGCTAAGGCGACGCCCATCACGCCAGAGGATGTACTGACTCTGATTGCCCGTATCGAGGAGGCATTCGAGGGTGATCTCGATGATTCATGGCGACCAGATCTGCCCAGACTGGACTACTGGTTTCGGTCTGACGTGTCCGCTGATCTGGCTCGGATAAAGTCCGCGATTCTTGCCACAACCTCGGATGACGCGGTACGCCGACTGGCGTGGGTGGTCTTCTCCTCCTTGATCGTTGCGCGCACGTCAGTAGCCAATGCCAAGGACTTGGTTCACTCCCGCCATCACTATGAGCAGCGGAAGGAGAACCCGGATACCGTCGCGCGCTTCATGCGTCAGCTACGTCGCGCTGCGCGGCTCATGGATGAGTTCGGTAAGAGGCTCGACGGCGTGGATTGGCATCACGCGCGGCTGGCTGGCAATGACGCTCGTGCCATGTCCGTTGGGAGTGAATTGATGGACCTGGTGTTCTTCTCTCCTCCCTATGTGTCCGCGCTGGACTACCCACGTGCCCACGTCTTCGCCGTAGCTTGGCTCGCTGATGTGTTGAGCACCTCGGTCAATCAGTATCGAGCCCATGCCCGCGACTACGTCGGCACAGATCGTGCGCCGCTCGCGGAGGCAACGGCCGGGCAGCCGATGCCTCCCGCTAGCGGATATACCGTGGTCGACGAGGTCGTGCAGGACCTTGCGGAGAGTCCAGCCAAGGCCTGGGTCGTGTACCGGTACTTTCGCGATATGACCCATGTGCTTTCCGAGTGCGCGCGGGTCACTCGGCCCGGGGGGCATGTAGTGGTTGTTGTGTGTCCATCCAATATCCGTCGAATCCACGTCCCCACGCATCAGATCTTCGCTGCGATCGCTCCCCAGCTATCGGACGGGTTGCTGGAAGCCGAGGTTGTGTATGAGCGCACTATTCATGACCGCAGGAGGGTGATGCCCTACCTAGAGAAGGCGTTCGGTGAACGCATGCGTACCGAGTACGTGGTGGTACTACGCCGGACTCCGCGAAGAACCCTTGGGCGGCCGGAATGACGGGTTTCTTAGTCGATCATTCGTAGTTTGGCGGGGGCGGGGTCGACTGCCACTAGCAAGGGCCGAGTCATCGATGTGAAGGTGACGATGGCCTGACCGGGTGCCAGACCGGGAAGTCGCTGCCAGAGTGCTTCGTCGATGCCAGCGATACTGCCTTTCAGCCTACTGATGGTGACCGCGTCGTTGATCTTGTGGAGGACGAAGTTGTTGACCAAGCCCAACACCTGTCTCGGCAGATGCTGGGGGAGCTGGGTTACGAAGATCAACGACAACCATCGCTTGCGACCACGCTTGGCGATGCGCGCGACCTGTTGAAAGAGATTCGGCATGGCGGACAGGCGTTCCTCGGACAGAAACTCGTGCGCCTCCTCAATGATGATCAGCGTCTTGGTGAGTGGCGTCCCATCCGGCTGCTGGGACTGCTGGTACATCTCGTCCTGGCGCTTCTGTGTACCACGTAGAAGATCTGCTATGACGAGGTTGTTGAGCAGCGGACTGTCGGTATCGGAAAGGTCGAAGATTGATACGTGTCCAGGAGTCAGAAGCTTGCCATAATCGAGCGGCTGGGCATCGGGCCGATCGAATACATTGATGCGCATGAGCCGGCTGACCTTGCCGAGGACTGCCCGCCACGAGAGTCGGTTATCGGTCCCCTGCGCGTATCCTTTGACTCGGGTGATGATTTGATCTTTCTGGCTGCGAAAATCTGGGCTGCGTAGGAAGACGTCCGCTGGCTCCTCCTTGCTGACGATGGCGTGGATGATCCCCACGATGTCGTACAGGTGGGAGAGCTTCATACGTGGATAACCTGTGTCGAATTCATCTAGCTCCACCACGAGTTTCTGGTGGTTGTCATTCCCCGGCTCGGGAAATATGCCGAGATCTTTCAGGACGTGCTTGGTTGCGTCGTAGGCCTTCTCGAACCGTTGTTTTTGGGCGTCGTTGAGATCGAGCAGCTCCTCAACGACGTATGGCGACATCGTGGAGAACTCGAGGGTGAACGGCACAATGTCTGGGTGTGTGGGGTTGGATGTGTCCTTCCCGACCAGGGTGAAGATATGGGTGTTGGTGACTCCCTCCGGGCGCATGCTGCGGCGCTGGAGGGCTGCCAGCATGGTGGGGTCTGTAGTCGGTTGATTGATCTCGGTGTACTCACCTTCGGTGTCTAGGAGGATGACCGCGTAGTCGGTGGACGCGGCTTCCTTGATGATCCTGCTAACCGTCGTGGATTTGCCGCCACCGGTCGTGCCCAATATTCCGGTGTGGCGCGGGAGGACGCTCTTTCGGGAGCTGTCGATCTTGACGTTGATGGTTTCGTCGCCGGCGGCGACCCCGAGCTGGATAGTCCCGGCTACATGCAGGACGGCGGCGGTGTCGCTGGAATTGAGGGCGAACACGGGGCTGTTGGGCAGAGGTCGAAATCGTGGCGGAACCAACGCTCTCGAAGCCAGTTGTTCGCCCAGGATCTCGACTTGGACGCGGCCGTGGTAGCGGGGCATGAACATCGCTCCCCGCACGGCCGTAACTGTCAACGATGGCGCGTCTGCGCGCAGCCCGTCCGGCTCAGCGAACGGGCCGGCTATGACGATGCCCAGATAGGTACGGCCGTCAGGGTAGCTAGTGATGCGCACCATCGATTGGGCTGGCACTCTTTCGATGCACTCAGGTGGGAGCAACACGGTTACCGAGTTGTCCGTGGCACCAGGGGTGTCGAACATGGTGCGGCCGACGGAGCCTTGATACTCGGCGGGTTCTTCCCAGGCGGGAAGTCCTCGGATTGAGGCCAACACATCGCGTTGCTGATCCTCGGTCTCGCGTTCCTTTTCGGACGGCGTGACGGGGTCCGGCATGAGGTGCGTGGAGGGGTAGTCGTTGTCCTCCCATAGCGGGGCGGTGTCCATGTCAGTTCTCCCGGGTGCGGCGTTCGGGCAGGTAGCGGAAGGGCTCGCTGTGGAGGCGGTAGGCGGCAGAGACCGCGTCGTCGAAGACTTCCGCTCCGAATGCAGCGCGGCATGCGCTGTCGGCGAGGTCGATCGAAAGGGGGAAGCCACGGTGTTCTTGCAGGGTGGAGTCGGCCATGGCGATGTGGACGGCTTCGTGTACCTGATCGGCGTGTGCGAAGAAGGGCGTGGCCGGCGCGTGTCTGGACGCCCGATACACGCCGAGGACGATCTTGGAGCCGAATTTGCGCACGAATTGCTCAGCGAGTCTGCGGGAGTCGGGGTGGTATCGGCCGCTATCGACGATCCGGCTCATGGCACGCTCGGCGGTGGACAGGACGGCGTACTCCATGGGCAGCAGGGCGTCGCCGATGGTCAGTAACAGTCGGTCCTTGATGCCAGAGGGCACGAACACCCATCGCTGGTAGTCGACGAGGTCCCCCATCACTTCGATGGAGCGTTTGAGCAGGTCCATGTTCCCGGACCCGGTCAGTAGCTCGTACGGAGCGATGTTGCCGTGGCCCATCCGCCAAAGGGCGTCGGAGCGATAGAGCAGTGTTGCGCGCTCGGCGTAGGTCATGATGCCACGCCGGCCCAACTCGGACAGTTTCTCACGGTTGTCGGGGACGTCCACGGCGGCGCGGGCCTTGCGACGCTCCAGAAGTGCGCGGGCTTCCTCGATCGGATCCGGCACGATGGTACGCAGGTCCCGGCGGAAGAACCGTTGAGATAGAGCCAGCTCATTGCCCTGAGAGGGCGTCCCATGAGTGAAGTTCGTGGTTGATCGTCGGTTATGCGTCTCGCCAGGTTGGGGTTGTTTCGCCAGTTGCGCGGCGGGCGAGGTTGTCGATCGAGGCGATGCGGATCATGGCGG
>NZ_JBDPLV010000135.1:0-14196 GCF_039871605.1 Acrocarpospora sp. B8E8
CTTGCACGGATCCTCGCGCTGACCGCCGCGATCTGGCACAACGACAAAACCGGCCAGCCGATCAAGCGATCCCTGCTCGCCTACGACCACTGAAAGTGACCAGACCCCTTGGACTCAATCATCTAGTGCGTCAGGCTCACCCATCTGAAGGCTCACCCACCCGAGAACTATTCGAACATGTGTTTTGCTTTCCACCTCCTCGTGTACTACTATCGGTCACATGCTGGATACACTGAGCGCCGAGGCGGGGGTCGAGCCCACCCCGCTCCCACCCGGCCTCAGCGACCTCCCACCCGGACCCCGCCTGTCGGCCCTGCTGGACGCCATCGACATCACCACCGTCTCCGGCTACGACCTCGTCGAGGTCCTCAAAGCACGCCACCGCCAGCTCTGCCACGAACAAGCCCGCTTCGCCGCCGCCCTCACCGAGGTCTCCCTCCGCGAACCCTTCTCCGACCAGACCATCGCCCGCGCCGCCCACCTGCAGGAATTCTCCGCAGACGAAGCCCGCGCCGCCCTGACCTGGTCCCGCCGCCGCGCCGATGCCAAAGTCGGCCTCGCCTACGACCTCACCATCCGCCTGCCCGAAGTCCTCGCCGCCCAAGACCACGGGTTGATCGATGAGACCAAGGCGTGGGCGTTTGCCCAGTGGACCTGCGAGCTGACCGACGTCCAGACCCACGCCATCACCGCCGCCCTGCTCCCCAAAGCCCCCCACCTGACCGTCGGCCGACTTATCGAGCTCATCAAGGCGATGGCCATCGCCATCGACCCCGGCTGGGCCGGCAAACGCTATAAGGAAGCCGTCCGCAGGCGCCGCGTCATCGGTTCACGCACCCTGGACGGCACCGCCAACCTCTCCGGCGTCGATCTGCCCCTGGACCGTGCCGCGGCCGCGGCCGCCCACATCGACGATTTGGCCCGCGCCTGCAAACACGCCGGAGATGCCCGCCCTGCCGACCACATCCGTGTTGATCTCTACCTGGGCATGCTGGACGGCTCTTTCGAGGGTCTGTCCGACGACCAGATCGTCACCGGTGTCATCACCAACCCCACCGACACCCCCACCGACACCCCCACCGACACCCCCACCGACACCCCCACCGACTCGGCCGACCTCCCCGACCACCACCACGCCGACCGCTCCCCCCACCCCGCTGATCCCACCGGCGACCCCGCCGACCCGACCGGGGACTCCACCGACCCGACCGGCGACCCCGCCACTCGGCCTTTCCCAGCGTCCAGCCCCCGCACGGAGCGCAAGGCCGATCACACCCGCCAGGACGAGGTCACGCGCAAGCACGAGGACAAGGCCACGCGTGAGCACGAAGCCACGCGTGAGCACGAAGCCACGCGTGAGCACGAAGCCACGCGTGAGCACGAAGCCACGCGTGAGCACGAAGCCACGCGTGAGCACGAGGGCGCCCACGATGACGGTCTCACCGACCATCACCACGCCGACCACGCCGACCACGCCGACCGCCACCACGACGCTGCCGACCACCGCGACGATCACGACGGCGCAGGCGACGGTGGCGAGCATGACAGCGATGACCCCGGCCGCGGCAAGGGCACCGGTGGTGGCGGCACCGCCGCTAGTGATCCCAACAGGGGTGATCCGGATGAGCGTCATCCAGATGGTGGTGGCCCGGGTGGGGGTGGTCCGCCCAGGCGTCCAGGCGGTGACAACGAGCGCAGGTGGAAGGCCCGGGAGGTGCGGGTGAAGCTGACCACGCTGCTGGGCCAGGACGACCACCCCGGCCACGTGCCCGGCTGGGGGCCGGTGCACGCGCCGCTCGCCCGGCAGATGACCCGCACCATGACCGCAGGCGAGTGGCGCTTTGCCGTCTGCGACACCGACGGCCACCTGCTGTTCGGGGGCATCACCACCCGCCGCCCCGGCCCACGCCGGCTGCGCAGCGCCCGAGTCGGCATCGTGGAGATCGCTGTGACCACCCGTCAGCTCCGTCAGCTCCGTCAGCTCCAACGCCTTACCCCCCCGGCCGCACCCATGCGGCACCTGGGCCGCCGTCATCGACGACATCAACGGCCAGTACACCGCCTGGCTCACCGCAAACCTCCGCGCCGACCCCCAGATCCCACCCGGCGAGCCCGGCGATGCCGCCGACGCTGACCCAGGCGGCACACCCGGGGATGCCGGGGATGCCGCAGCCGCTGCCGATACCGGACAGGGCCAAAGGCGGCGCTTCGCCGGGGCCGTGCTGCGCCGCCATATCCAGATCCGGGACCGCACCTGCACCTTCACCGGCTGCCGCATGCCCGCGACCCGCACCGACCAAGACCACATTCACGACCACAGCGCGGGCGGGCCCACAACGGCGCACAACCTGGCTTCCGCCTGCCGCCACGACCACCGCGCCAAACACATCGGCGGATGGCGCATCGCCATGCCCCACCCCGGACGGGTTGTGTGGCTTTCCCCGCTCGGGCACCTCTACCCCGTCCGCACCGGGCAGATCATCGACCCCGCCATCGACCCCCTGCCCCGCGCCCAGCGTGTTGAGCGCACCTCAAGGCGACCCGACGGTCCCGTGCCCGACCCTGTGCCCGACCACGACACCCCCACCATGCCCCCACCCCCGCCAGCCCGCAAACCACTTCCTCCCCAGCCCCGGCGACCAGCCCACGACCACGGCGAGGACATCCCACCCTTCTGAGGCGACATCCCTCTGAGGCGACATCCCTAGGCCATCCTCCGACTCCGCCGACAGCGATGCGCCGGGCCTACCGCGAGGCCGGTTCCGGTATTCCGGTATCGGCCTGGCGAACGTCGCCGTCGGGCAGGAGAGGGCAGGGCAGTTCAGCCGCCGGGGCCCGCAGCTTGATCTTCACCAGACTGCCGCCAATCACGGTGCCGGACAGTGCCGGACGGTGCCGGACAAGGTGCGCCAGTAGCGGGAGCGCACGCGGCTGGTGAACTCGCTGCAGCTTGGACACGGCAGCGCTCCCGTACACCTCCCGTCCCGACCGGTCGTCCACCCCACCTCGCGCACGCTCAGTGAGCGCGTCACGGAATTTGCTGAAGAGGCCGGGAATGCTCGTGTTTGGCCGGTAAGGATCTTTCTTGTTGTAGCGGGACAGGGGGATTTGACCTTGCGGACGCTCACCCGCAGGCGTCGGGGTTGAAGGAGATCGACCAAGATGGCGCGGCCGATTCACCGACGAGGTCGATTTGATCGCTGACCACGTTCTCGGCCTTGACGAGACAGTCTTGGGCGGTCAGCAGGGCGGTGATGTAGCCAGCCCGATCGGGATCGGTGCCGGAACGGTTTCGACCGCAGTGAAGGCGTTCAAGGGCGACTGGCGGCCCGCACGGGCCCCAGCGGACTGCTCGAGATCACGCTCCTGGCCCTCAGTGTTTGGGGGCAGCGCGGAGAGTCGGCGCTTGGGGGCGGTGTGGGGTCAGCGCCGCAGGTCGCGGCCAGCGAACGCGAGCCAGAGGTACGGCAGAGGCAGCACCGTGAGCCAGAACTGGTGTGCCTCGTCCCAGTGGCCGAAACCGCAGGTGGGCGGCCAAAGCCTGATCTGGTCTGGCAGCAGGATCGTCGCCAGCACCAGGGCGAGCTGGACCACCACAGCGGCCATGGCGGCCTGCCGTCCAGGTGCGTATCGGACGGCGGACGCGGCGGCCGCCAGCGCGATACCCAGGCAAACGCTCATTTCGACGAGCAGGTCGCGGACCGGAAAGTAGGTGTTGTCGGGGAGGTGGGACAGGGTGTAGGTGAAGGCGAGCAGCCAGACGGTGACCGCAGCGCCTCCGGCCAGCAGGCACCGCAGCGCCTGCCGTACCCACCGGGGGACAGGCGCCGCGCCCAGGTCTGCCGACATGGCGTCGACCAGCGCGAAGGCGGCAGCCGAGCCGAGCAGGGTGCCCGCGATGCGCATCAGCGCCAGCGCGTCACCCGAGGCCAGCGGTCGCCCGGCCTGCGCCAGCGCCAGCAGGGCCCCGACCACCGCGGCGACCACCGCGAGCGGCGCCCAGTCGATGGCCCTGCACAACGGGCGGACCAGCAAGATGGTCGACCGCCATCGGGCACGCCCGGTGGCCACCTGAGCGGCGCGCATGCAGGCGGGATCGGCGGTTGTAGCGGCCTTCTGGTTGGTGGGCGACGTCAACGGCATGGCATGGCTCCTCGTGCGGACGGCGGCGTCGCAGGCATGGCGTCGTGGCTCTTCGGGGAGTGGACGGTCACAGACATGGCGTGGCTCCCGTCGGTGAGTCCAACTTGCGGTCCAGGCCGAGTAGCGGCAGGGCCTGGTCGATGGTCGTGGCGGGCTTCATGAGCGTGTTCCAGTTGGCCTGCACCTTCTCGCCGGCGTCAGGACTGGCGAGGAGGAGCTCGGCGTAGCCGACCTCGGCGGCGCCCCAGTACGTCCCGGGGATGCGGCCCTGATCGCCGTCGACGTGGAGAACTCGCGGCTGCTCGGGAGGGGAGACCTGGCCGATGAGCCAGAGCGCCACGACCGTGCGGGCTTGTCCACGCACGTCGCATCCCTTCCCGGGATGCGCCTTGTAGGCCCTGGTAGCCGAGTCGTTCAGCCCGGTTGCCCAGAAGGCCACGTCCTGGGCCAGCATGGTGCGCTGATCGGGGTGGCCCCACGCCATCGGCGGCCGGACCAAGGGCGTACCGAGGTTGTGGCCGAAGAACCAGGTCCAGGCCGTCTGCTCGACGCGTGGCGCGCGAGCGCGCAGGGCGGCGGGCAACGCGTCGACGACTGGCCGGATGGTCTTCTCCCACAGCGGGATCCATGGCTCGTAGCCTGCGTAGGCGCAGTAGGTGATGCCCTGTCGGCCCGAGCAGCGGTGGGCGTCCGGGCCGAAGTAGCGCTCGCGCACCCGCTGGTCCACATCGTTCATGCTCAGCTCGCCCAGCGAGGGCAGCACGGCTGGCGGTTTAGCCGCCGCGATGGCCCCCAACGGCACCGCACCGGCCAGCGCCGCCACCATGGCCACGGCAGGCGCGAGCCGTACCCGATGCTTCAACAGCGCGAGCCCGCCGAAGACGACCGCGAGCGCCAGCACGTAGAGCAGGTGGATCGCGGACGGCCGGTCGGGCCAGTCGGGGCGGTGTACCTGCATGACCGGCAGCAGCCACCCGGCGGCACCGTTCTGGTGATTTTGGAAGATCAGATAGCCGAGTACGGCCACCACCAGCGGCCCGGCGATCAGCCACCGCGCCCACCGCCCGACGGCCACCCCCAGCGTCGCGGCGAACACCGCAGCGGCCATCCCGGTCAGCGGTTCCCACCCATCGAGCCGGCCCCCGGCCGGGCCGCTCAGCAGGCGGATCACAAGGTAGCCGCCCACGGCCACCGCCGCGGCCAACCCGGCGGCGAGCGGCGTCGCCAGCAGGATCGCCGACGTCCTGTGCTCGGCCCGTCCCGGCAAGCCCGCCAGGCTCTCCGGCATCTCGTGCCGGCCGTCACGCGAGGCGGCCAGGCTCGCCACGACCAGCACCACCGCCGCGAGACACGTGGACAGGCCAGTCGCGTTGACCGGGTCGATGCTCAGGTCCGGCTGCTGGTCCCAGCTGAGGAAGGTCTGGAGCGCCAGCACCAGCACGGTCGCGCCCCACACCAGCGGGTGCCGCAACAGCCTGCGCGTCTCCACAAGGAACAACTGCCGCGTCACGCCGCCTCCCCGAGCAGCATGAGGTAGCCGTCCTCGACGCCCGGGCGCGTCGCGTCGGCCGAGGGCGGCCGCTCCCCGAGCGTGCGGTAGCGGCCGTCCGCGGTGCGCCAGAACAGCGTGGAGATCGCCGGTGCCTCGTCAGACAACCACACTCGGCCCTCCGCGATGCCCGCGAGTTCGCCCGGGGTGCCGTCGAAGACAGCCCTACCGCTCCGCATCACGACCACCCGCTCGCACAGCGCGGCGACGTCCTCGGTCTGGTGCGTAGACAGCACGACGGTACGGCTCTCGCCGATCCGTGAGATCAACGCCCGGAACAGCATCCGCTGCTCCGGGTCCAGACCCACGGTCGGCTCGTCGAGGATTAGCAGGTCCGGCTCGCCCAGCAAGGCCTGCGCCAGCGCGAGCCGCTGCCGCATGCCACCCGACAGCTTGCGGACCTTCGTCCTGGCCTGGCCGATGAGATCCACCTCGGCCAGCACCCGGCGCACCTCGGCGTGTCGCCGCTCCGGGTCGGTCAGCTCCTTCAGGATCGCCACGTAGTCCACGAGGTCGAAGGCGGTGAAGTGCGGGTAGAAGCCCGGGTCCTGTGGGAGGTAGCCGAGCCTGCGCCGCAGGGCGGTCCGCTGCACGCGGTCGGCCGGGTCCAGGCCGAAGGCGTCAACCGAGCCGCCGTCCGCGGCCAGCGTGGTGGCCAGACAGCGCAGTAGGGTGGTCTTGCCGGCGCCGTTCGGCCCGAGCAGGCCGGTAACGCCGGTGCCGAGAGTCAGGTAGAGGCCGTCGAGCGCGCGTTTGCCGCCGTAGGCCTTGGTCAGGTCCTTGATCTGGATCATTGGGCACTCACTTTGTATTGGGCGCTCACTTTGTAGAGGCGGAACATCAGCAGGAGGGCGGCCCCGCCGTACACGATTTGCGCGGCGGGGACGAAGGCGGCGAGCCAGCTGCCGGTGAAACGGCCCGTCCCGACAACGGCCAGCCACAACCCGCCCATGGCGAGCGCGGCGATCGGCACGGGCAGCCGGTGCGACAGGGCCAGGCATCCCGAGGCCGCGGCCAGCGAAGGCAGCAGCCATGCGACGCTCAGGCCAGGTGGCGCGGGCAGCAACGGCGAGGCGAGCGCAGCCGCGGCGACGGCGACCGCCAGCACCGCCGTGGCGCGCGTCAGGAGCAGCCGCGGCCCCGCCAGCGGGGTGGCGGCCGTCAGCTCGTAGGCCGGATCCACGCGCGGCCCGTAGGCCAGCGCGATCCCGGCCAGCGGCAGCACCGGCGCGACGATCAAGAAGGCGGGCAGCAGGTCGGCCCTCTGGCGCGCCGCGAGCACCGCGAACGCCAGCGCGACCACCACCGCCACCAGCCAGGACCGGCTCATTGTCGGCGTGGCCGACAGCAGCCTGGCCAGGTGGCCGGGCACACCGCCGTGCCGGAGGAAGCGCTCGCCCAGGCCCGGGCGCGGCATGATCAGCCGGGCCTCCAGCCGCTGCCAGGACGCCTCCAGCCAGTTCTCCTCGTACGGCACCGCCGCCCGGCAGTCCGCGCAACCTTCGAAATGGGCGTCCACGGACATCGCCAGTGCCGACTCGAGCGTGCCGGCGAGATAGCGCTCGCGTAGCTCATCGGGGATGTGCCAGCTCATGACAACTCCTCGCGCAACCGGGCCCTGGCCCGCATCGCGCGGGTCTTGACCGTGCCTTCAGGGATGCCGAGAAGGGTCGCGGCCTCCTTGGTGGTGAGACCGTCCAGGACGGTCGCCTCGATGACCGCGCGCAGCTCGGGGGAGAGCTTGGTTAGGGCGGAGCCGAGGTCGCCGTGCTCGACGCCGAGCAGCACGACGTCCTCAGCCGACTCGACCGGCGAGATGTCACCGGGTTCGATGCCGATGCCGATCCAACGGGAGCCGCGACCGCGAAGCGCGGAGATCAGGCGGCGGATGGCGATCGTCCACAGCCAGCCCGCGAGATTGTCGCCCTTGAAGCCGCCCGCCGAGCGCCATACCGCCATGAACGTCTCTTGGAGGGCGTCGTCGACGGCGTCCGGGTCGGCGCAGCGGCGGGCCAACCTAGCACGCAGCCACGGGGCGTGGCGCTGGTGCAGGATGCGCAGCGCAGATGTGCTCTGCGCGGCGACGGCGGCGACGAGCTCGACGTCGGTGCTGTCCGCACTGACAGCGAGAGCCTCGCGCCGCCGGAAGGGGAACAGTCTCACGCTGTATCTATCGCACAGCGGGAACACCCTGGTTCGCACCAAGGCTCGTGGTTTGCGCGGACAGGGCGAAGAAGAGCAGTCCCACCCCGGCCGATGACACTGACCACCGGAAACAGAGGGGCGGCGATTACCGTCGGTGGTCTCCTGCGGTCGACAGTGTCCCCCATGGGGCTGCCTCCACCAGCGGTCCCGCTGCCCCGAGCAGCATGGCGAGCGGTAGTGCCGCTGGGAGCGCGATGCCGAGAATCGGGCGGTTCTGGCGGAAACATGGCGATTCCCACAGTGCTGCCCCGGCTAGCCACAGGGCTAGGCCCGGTAGGAACAGCATGGACAGTTGCGGGCGCGGTTGGTCGGTCAGGAGCAGGGTCACGCTGACGGGGATGGCGATCAGGCCGTGGGCCAGCGCCTACAGCACGGTGCCGATGTTTCCGGGGAGACCCCATTTCGGGTTCGCTCGACGGATTGTGAGCACGCCTGGGATGGCGCTGGTCAGATAGAGCGTGTATGCCGCCTCGATCAGGTAGTCACCCGCTCCGGCGAACGGCACCACCTGTGTGTGGACCACCTGGGCGATGCCCAGCACCGCCGAGGCGACGGCACCAGCGGCGGCCATGGCCCCAACCCAGTGAGTCTGGACAACCCAGAGAGCCTGGACATTTCACCCTCCCAACAAGGATCGATTTCATGTCCAGCCTCGGACTGGTGCGTTCCCGGTGGGTGAGCTGGGGGAACGGGGGAGCGGCCGTCCTGGGTGGAGCGTGCAGGAAGGCGATCAGCGACTCGGCCGTGCCAGGGCCGAAGACGGCCTGGCCTCGCGCGGCGGCGCGGACGGCGGCGATGACGTCCTCGGTCATCGTGATTTCGAATCCCTTTTAGGCCGGGTGCAGGTGGATTGTGCAATGGGTGGGGGTGGCGTGGCGTACCGCGTTGGTGAGGGCTTCGCGGGCGACGAGGTAGAGGGCCACTTCGGCGGCGGCGGTGAGGGTCGACGTGTCGGTGATCGTGACGTCGATGGGGAGGCCGCCCGCGCGGAGTCCGGCGGCGGAGTGTTCGATCGCCCCGGCCAGGCCGAGTTGGGCGAGTTCGGGGGGACGAAGGCCGCGGACCACGCCGCGTACGCTGGTGCCGGCCTCGTGGACCTGGGTGCGGATCTGGGTGAGCAGGCCGCGTGCCTGGTCCGGGTTGGCCGCGAGCGCGTTTCCGCCGCGTCGACGGTGAAGCCGATTCCGGCCAGGACGGGGCCGAGCCCGTCGTGCAGGTCCCGGCTGATGCGCCGGCGCTCCTCCTCCCTGGCGGTGACCAGCAGCAGCCGGGAGCGTTGCAGCGCGGCCGCGCGGTGGGCGGCGGCGAGCGCGGCGCCCGCCTGCAGGGCGAGCTGGTCGAGGGCCCGCCGGTCGCCCGACGATTCCCGCGAGACCAGGACGGCGCCGAGCTCCTCGCCCTGGAACCGGAGCGGAACCGCCAGCGTGACGGGCGCGGGGCGACCCCTTTCGACGATCTTCAAGGGCTCGTCGTGGCCGCCGAGCTCGATTCGCGCGTACGGAGTCCTGACGGCTTCCACCACGGCATCCCCGACGGCGGCCAGGATTCCGGCCGGGTCCGAGGTGTCGGCGAGGCGGCGGGCCAGGCGGGCGTGGACTTCCTGGGGGTCGGAACGCCCGCCGTACAGGATGCGCCCGGCGGCGCGGCCGAGCCAGTGGTGCAGGGGTTCGACGGCCACGGCCACGACGACGGTGGCGGGGATGGTGTTGCCGGTTAGCCGTACGACCAGGAGGTAGAGCAGGACGAGTGCGCCGGCGAGTAGGGCCAAGGTCAGGAAGCGGCGGAGGGGGAGGCCGGTTTCGTACAGGTCGTGGCGGAGCATCGCGACGGCGACGCAGATCGGTAGGGCGAGGATGAAGGGGACGCCTGCTCCGGGCAGGGGGATGAGGGCGGGGAGGAACGCGCCCAGCACGGCCAGTACCGCGCCGACGCAGATCCACAGCAGTTGCAGGCGGAGGGGGCCACGGGCGCGAGCCGTTCGCACCACCAGGCCGACCGCGGAGACGGCCGCGATCGCCGCCAGGGTGCCGACGATCGGCAGCGTGAACAGCTGGAGCGGGCGCAGCGCCTCGATCGCGATGGGGCTGCGTCCGTCATCGGCTGGGATCAGCGCGGCGGTGACCGTGAACAGCACGATCGCGGTGATCGCGACCGCCGCCACCGGCCGCCAGCGAGGGCCGGGCAGTTTCCCGTCGGGCACCAGTAACAGCAGCAGCGTGGATCCGGCCAGTAGCGGTGGCGCCCAGGTCAGAGCGGCGACCCCGACCGCCCAGTCGGCTGCGGGCCAATCCGCGCGTGAGCCGTACGCACCGGCGGCGTAGGTGACCGCGCTGAGTCCGGCCAGCAGGCAGAGCGGCCCGACCGCGCCGCCTTTGCGATGGCTGACCAGGTATGCCCCCAGCGGCGTGAATCCCAGCGCCAGCGCCGCGTCGACCGGATCACCTGGTCGGATCAGACTTCCCATGCCTATCAGCGCGCAGGACAGCCCGAAAACACCCCAAGCCAGAGATCGTACGCTCACGGGACTCATTTCCCCACAATCCCGTTCCCGCTGTCACGGGACGATATGCCCGGCATCCCGGGAACACCGGGCACGCGTATGCCTGTTCCGCATGTTTGCCGGTCACGATCTCGCCTCTATTGCGATACTCGGACAAATTCCATGTCATTTGCGAGGGGCGATGTCGGTCGGGGTGGCACGTTCCAGGGGAAAACGTCGGCGGCCACGATCGCGGGTCGTCGAGATCAGCATCGGGGTGGCCTGCCTGGTCCTCGGCGGTGCGGCCATCGGCACCCAGCTGCTGCGATCCGACCCGCCCTCCGCTCCGCCGCCCGCCTCCGCCACACCGCCCGCCACAGGCGACCTGCACGTGACCAACACTAACGAAGACGACAAAGGCGACGAAAAGGGCGACGAGGAGAAGGCCTCCGGAAAGTCTGAATACACCAGCGACTCCGCCGTGGCCTACTTCAACAACCGCTGGGCCGACAAAACGAACGGCCGGGTGACCGACATCCGGGCCACCGGCCGCTACCTACGGATATACACCGACCTACCGGAGAGCGCCAACAACTCCAAGACCGCCCTCCGGCTCTGCGAACGAGGCCTGCTCTACCTCGCCTCGATCGGCGAGCGTAACCCCGTCGTCTTCGTCCAGGCCCAGTTCGGCGAGAACGGCAACCCCGTCCTCGCCAACATCCTCGGCCCGGACGACACCGACTGCCGCGTCACCCACCCCGAACCTGAGGCTTAGGCGGGCTTGAGGGTCAGGCTCACTGAATTGATGCAGTATCGGTCGTCGGTGGGGGTGGCGTAGCCCTCGCCGTGGAAGACATGGCCCAGGTGGGAGTCGCAGGCCGCGCAGCGGACCTCGACGCGGGTCATGCCCAGGGTGCGGTCCTCGATCAGGGTGACGGCGTCTGATTCGGTCGGCTCGAAGAAGGACGGCCAGCCGCAATGCGACTCGAACTTGGTCTCCGAACGGAACAGCTCCGCCCCGCACGCCCGGCAGCTGTAGACGCCCACGGTCTTGGTGTCGACATACTCCCCCGTGAAGGGCCGCTCGGTGCCCGCCTGCCGCAGCACCCGGAACTCCTCCGGGGACAGCTGCACACGCCACTCGGCCTCGCTCTTGACCACCTTGTCCATGCTCACCAGCCTTGTTCGTCGGGTTCACTGGAGTCAACCCGACCCCCCGCCGGAAACTTCCCGGCCGACATTCCCGGACATATCCGAGTGGAGGCGGGTGGCCATCCCGCTGGCCATAAGTGGGTATCGTCCGAGCTATGGCATCGCCGTACATAGAACTCGACGTCGAGGGTCGGACCGTCAAGGTCAGCAACCCGGACAAGGTCTACTTCCCGGGCATCGGCGCGACCAAGCGCGAGCTGGTGGAGTACTACGTGAGCGTCGGTGACGGCGTCCTGCGGGCGGTGCGCGAGCGCCCGACCTACATCAAACGCCACCCCGACGGCATCGAAACCGATGCGATCTACCAGAAACGCATGCCCAAACACCCCGACTGGATCGAAACGGTGAACGTCCGCTTTCCCAGCGGTCGTACGGCTGACGCCTTCTGCCCGACCGAAGTCGCCGGCATCGCATGGTGCGCCAACCTGGGCACGATCGACTTCCACCCGTGGCACTCCCGGCGCGGCAACCTCGACCACCCGGACGAACTCCGCATCGACATCGACCCCCAGCCGGGCACCGGCTTCGACCAGGCCAGAAAGGTGGCGTTCACCGCCAAGACCGTCCTCGACGACCTCGGCCTGACCGGTTTCCCGAAGACCTCCGGAAACCGCGGCATCCACATCGCCGTACGGATCGAGCCCCGCTGGACCTTCACCGAAGTCCGGTACGCGGCGATCACCTTCGCCCGCGAGGTCGAACGCCGGGCGCCCGACCTGGCCACCACCGCCTGGTGGAAGGAGGAACGCGGCGAGAAGGTCTTCATCGACTTCAACCAGAACGCCCAAGATCGTACGGTCGCCAGCGCCTACTCGGTCCGCGCCAAACCTGAAGCGCCGGTCTCCGCGCCCGTGACCTGGGAGGAACTGACCGACTGCGACCCCCGCGACTTCGACATCCGGACGATGCCGGAGCGATTCGCCAAACTCGGGGACGTGCACCGCACGATCGACGACCAGTCGTTCTCGCTGGAGGAACTGCTCCAGATGTACCAGGAGGACGATCGCGGCGATATGCCGTACCCCCCGAACTATCCGAAGATGCCGGGCGAGCCGAAGCGAGTCCAGCCCTCGAAGGCACGACACGACGACGAATAGATCGGGCGCTCAAGCTCGCGACATCGGTCGCGTTCTCATGTGCCAGCCGCACGTTTACCGCAGGGCCGCAGAAGGCCCTGTCCTGAAGGACTCCGTTGGGAAATCCGTAAACACCCTTGTGGAGTGAGGCAAGTCGTCACGATTGGTATGTGAGCCGTGACGGAAAGGGAGAGGCATGTCGCTCGAAGTTCGCGCTGATCAGGGAGCGCCGGAACTGACCGCCCGGGTGGTGGGAGCGGCGTTTCCCACGGGGGCGCTGGCCGTACGGGTTCGTGACGTGCTCGGACCGGTGTTCACCGATGAGTCCTTCGCGGAGGCGTTCTCCTCTCGTGGTCGCCCGGCGGTCTCGCGGGGGCGCTAGCGCTGATCTCGGTCCTCCAGTACGCCGAGGGGTTATCCGACCGGCAAGCCAGGTACGGGCGCGGATGGACTGGAGGTATCTGCTCGGCCTGGAACTGGACGACCCGGGATTCGACTTCTCCGTCCTGAGCGACTTCCGCGACCGCCTGCTCGAACACGGACTGGAGGAGCAGATCCCCGGCTTGATCCTCCAGCGCGTCAGCCAGGCCGGGCTGCTGCTCGGGGGCGCTCCCCGCAGGATCGGCGAAGGAGGACGGCGACCACAGGCGGCCGTGGTGACGGCCTGGTTACCCGTCCGGAGAACTCCTTGCGCGGGTAGTGGGAGGAGACGCCTCTGAGGTGTTGACCGGCTTGCTGATGGCGACATTGGGCGGGTGGACTACGAGCGGATGGACGTGGTCGTCGCCGTTGAAACTCGCGCCGTTCGGATTCGAAGCCGTAGCACAACTCGATCATGTTTCCTCGCGGTGGCGCGGTGACACGTCTTTGAAGACATTCCGCCGATATTGGTCACAAAGTCCAGACGAGGGTGGGAGCGCGGAGACGGCGTGCCCGCCGCATCGTATTCGGCTGCGGCAGCCATCGACCACACGTTAATGTGTTCGAGCCGTGACGAAGTGTGTCCGGTCAGGCGTGGCGGGAGGGGGCCGGGGTGAAGTTGCGCTATAACTACCGGATCTACCCCGACCCCTCCCAGCGTCAGGCGCTGGCGCGGTTGTTCGGGTGTGTCCGGGTGGTGTGGAATGACGCGCTGGCGATGCGCAAGGCCGCGCGCAAAGCCGGGAAGCCATACATCAGCGGCGGAGACCTGGCGAAGTTCTGTATCACCGCCGCCAAACGAACCCCGGAGCGGGAGTGGCTGGGTGAGGTTCCTGCGGTCCCGCTCCAGCAGGTGCTGCGTGACCTGGACCAGGCCTATCAGAACTTCTTCGATTCGGTCAGTGGGAAGCGTAAGGGCCCGCGGATGGGGTTGCCGGTGTTCAAGTCCCGCCGGGACCGGCGCCAGGCGGCGCGGTTCACCCGTACCGCCTTCCGCCTGCCCGGGGACGGGACGCTGTACCTGGCCAAGATCGGGAGGATCGAGGTCCGCTGGTCCCGGGAGCTGCCCGCGGCGCCGTCGTCGGTCACGGTCAATCAGGACGCGGGGGGCC
>NZ_JBDPLV010000136.1:0-13674 GCF_039871605.1 Acrocarpospora sp. B8E8
CACATGTTCCACGCCGGTTGCCTGGCGGCGTTGGAGTCCCGTTTCGTTCCCGATCCGGGGAGTGTCTGCTGACTCCAATTCCAGAGCCACCTGCTGAGGAGGCACAGATGGGTGGGTCTTCTCGCCTGCGTGGAACGTAGCCAACTTCGGTCACCTCCTACAGTTTTGGTGTTGGCTGGTGCTGGTAACGGCGGCCCTCAAACCCTGCGGGCTGAAAGCCCACTCGGTTACGAGGGGGATCCCGTTACCCGGCGTTCCGCCATAACAGCGCGAACGAGATCAGATACAGGCTCAGCGCGGTGATCATGCCGTCGTAGATGAACATGTAGAACAGCGCCAGCATCATCACCAGCACCCCCGCCCGCCCGATGGGGGTGCGATCAGTCCAATACCGGCGTACGGCTCCCGCGAAGAACCCGGCATACAGGGCCGCGCCGGTGAAACCCTGGGTGATCAGGAGCAGCCAGAGCTGGCCGTCGCTGCCCAGGGGCGGGTGGCCGCAGGTGTCGCACCAGTCGCTCTTGCCGGTGGTGATCGAGCGATGGTTGCCGAACGCGTTGCGGGTGTTGCCGTAGCCGATGATCGGGGCGGAGGCGGCGGCCTGGACGGTGGCGGAGACGGTGAAGGCGCGGATGTCGTTGCTGTGCGGGCTGTCGAGGCGCTGGGCGACCATCGAGGAGAGGGGGGAGAGCAGGAAGGCGATGACCGCGGCGGCGACAGCCGTACCCAGGGCTAGGGGGCGGCGGGAGCGGACGGCCAGGTAGGCGAGGGAGAAGCCGAGGCCGATCCACAGGCCGCGGTTGAGGGAGTAGACGATGGGGATCGCGGCGAGGGCGAGCACTACGGCGGTGAGGATCTTGCGGAGCGGGCCGCCGTAACCCCACCAGCCGACCAGGAACCAGATGACCAGCACGGAGGCGTTGCTGCCCCAGGCGTTGGCCCATTCGAACGGGGCTTCCGGGCGGGGGGAGGCGTGGCCGAGGACGTGCTGGATCTGGGCGGCCGTGGGGTGGATCAGGTTGGTGACGAAGGAGTTGCCGGAGATCCAGCGGGGGAGCACGAATTCGACCGGGGAGGTGAACGCGAAGTGCGGCAGCAGCACGCCGAGCAGGCCGCCCGCGACGGTGGTGAGGAACAGGGTGCCGAGCATGCGGACGAGGGTGAGCTGCGGGAGCTCCTCGTGGGTGAGATTGCCCAGGTAGAGCACGACGACCAGGAGCGACACGTACACGACGAGACGCATCACGTAGCCGATCACGCGCCCGGTCGTGAGGTCGCCGTAGGTGCCGTCGGGGGTTTCCGCGAGCATGAGGGCGCTGATCACGTACCCCGCGATCAGCAACACCCATAGGCCAAAGCCTTTGGGCGCCTTGATCGGTCGCCGCCGGGACAGAATGACCATCATCGGTATGGCCACCACGACAACCGAGAGCCCGCCAAAGCCAAGCGCCCACCAGACGGGATACCCAACCAGCAGCGCCCAGATCGGCCAGAGCGCCCGCAGCTTCACGGGATCCTTCGGATCCACCGGATCCGCAGGATGCGTCGGATCCACCTGATGTGAGGGGTATGTGAGGCGCGTGGGATGCACTATGCGATGCGCGGACTGCGCTGGTTCTGCCGGGTTCACATGATCCACTGGAGCTCCCGATCCACAGGGTGCGTCGGATCCACCTGATGTGAGGGGTATGTGAGGCGCGTGGGATGCACTATGCGATGCGCGGACTGCGCTGGTTCTGCCGGGTTCACATGATCCATCGGAACTACCCGATCCCCCAGGGTGTGTGGGATCAAGCGGATTCGCGGGACTCATCGGGTGCATCGGACTCACCGTGCATGTTCCGTTGTGATGACTACGGGGGGCACGGAGAGGGCGCCAAGGATGGTTGTGCCTCGGGCGGTCAAGTTGCGGGCGGCTCGGTTGACCTCTGGGGCTCGGGCCTTTCGTAGGCCGATCAGCAGGATCGCGGTCGATGCGCGGCCGCTGGTGATGAGGTTCAGGGCGGGAAGTTCGTCCACGATCGCGGCGGTTGCCTCGGTGCCGATGGATTCCAGCAGAATCGGGCCTTCGGGCAGCAGTGCGGAGAGCCTATCGGTGAGGCTGGATACGTCCTTCGCAGGGATCTCTGCCAGGAGGGGCAGTGTGGTCAGGCGTTCGATGTCGGCGGGGGCGCGTAGGCGGGTGTCCAGGCGGTCGCGGGTGAAGGCCGACAGGGCGCCTGTCAGGATGCCGAGGAACAGGCCGCTGCCCAGGTACAGCGGTGGGCTGGGGGAACTGGTTCGGATCGGGGGGCGGGCCTGGCTGATCACGCTGCCGGGGGTGATGGCGGTGGTTCTGAGGGTGTCGTATTTCAGGGTCAGGTTGTAGGACTGGCGGCTGAGGACGGCCTGCTGGTGTGCGGTGATCGCTCGTTCGGCCGAGCCCCGGGTGAGCGGTGCCAGCGCGGCCGCCACCTTGCCCAGCGACGCGTTCACCTGTCGCAGTTTGACCAGCAAGATCTTCATCTGGGCGAGCAGTGTCTGGTTGGCCGCGTCCGCCCGATGCCGCAGGTACGCGTCGGCGAACGCCTGAGCTCCCGCCGCTGCGGCCAACGAATCGGGCGCAATAAACGAAATCCTTAGAATTCCGGAATTCGGGGGAACGTCCACCCGTACGCGATTGCGCAATGCCTCTGGGTCCGTATTTTTCAGGATTTCGGCCGCCTTTGCGGCAACCACGGATGATTGGGCGATCTGCGCTTCGGTATCCAAATTGAGTGGTTCGCGCTGGCGTTGGGTGACCTGATTGACCTGTTCCGGGACCCCGGTCGGCAACACCTGGACTTCCGCCGTCGCCGTGTACGCCCGAGGCGTGCCCGCCAGTGCTCCGATCCCGCCCGCCAGGCCTGCCAACAGGCAGATCACCACCAGCCACCGGCGCCGCCGCAGCACGGAACCGAACTCAGCGAGATCCCGGCTGTGCGGGGGCAAGCTCATGGGAAACCTCGTGACGGCGCGGGAACAGCGAAACAGACTACGAACTATAGGCTCCCTTGAGCTTTACCCGATCCAATTTTGAAGTTTTTCCACAGGCAAATCACGGGACAATAACAGACGTTCCATGGACATGTCCGCCATGGGATATGAGAAAGCATGCCACCCGCGCCCGGCTCCGATGGAATGGTGAACCCCATGTTCATCGTCAAACGGGGGATCATCGCGCTGGCTCTGGTCGCCGGGTGCGCTCCCGCCTCCGGCACCGGCACAAGCACCCGCCCGGAGGGCCTGCTCAGCCACGAGACCACCTGCGTGGTCACCGACAAGCTCATTCCGACCTGTGGCGCGTGGTGGGGCATCGCGCCGGACGTCTTCACCGGCACCCGCCCGGCACATGCGGTCGAACGCGCCGAACAGCGCATGGGCCGCCCGGCGGACATCGTGCACGTCTACCACCGGGGCGAGGAGCTGTTCCCCACCGCCGAGGAGCGTGAGCTGGCGGCGGGCCGGCGGCTGCTGCTGATCAACTGGAAGCCGTCCCGCACGCGTACGTGGGCTCAGATCGCGCGCGGCGCGGTGGATTCGCGCATCGATGCCTTGGCGGAGCACATCACCCGGACGTTTCCTGGGCGGTTCTTCCTGACGATCCACCACGAGCCGGAGAACGACGTCAACTCCCGGCGCGGCATGTCTGCCCAGGACTACGCGGCCATGTACCGACATGTCGTGAGTCGCCTGCGGGATCGGGGGGTACGGAATGCGGTGACCGTCATGACGTACATGGGCGCGCCCAACTGGGCGACCAAGCCGTGGTTCGACCGGCTCTATCCCGGTGACGACGTGGTCGACTGGATCGGGCTGGATCCGTACGCGGACGGCAGGGTCAGTGACTTCGCCACGCTGGTCGACAAGACCCGCCCCGACCATCCGACCTGGCCGGGCTTCTACCGCTGGACGCAGTCACGTTTCCCGGGCAAGCCGATCATGGTGTCCGAGTGGGGAGCGTTCGAGCGGAAGTACGCCCCTCGCTTCAAGTCCGACTTCTACGCCTCGGTACGCCTGCAGATCCGGAATTACCCGCAGATCAAGGCCCTCGTGTACTTCGACTCCCCACTCGCGCCCCGGGGCGACACGCGATTCGACACGACCCCAGAGGCGGCAGAGTCCTTCGCCCGACTCGGCCGAGAACGCCATTTCACCGCGACGAAGGTCCCCGCGCAGTGACGTGGTTCTCCCACCCGCCCACCCTTGATTGTTTCCGGGGCTGCCGCCCCGACCCCCGGGATTGCGCGCTCCGGGGGCTTCGCCCCGCCCTTCGGCAAGCGCCAGCGAGCACCGTGACCAAGGTCGCGCGACGAAGCCCCCGGTGATCAGCGGATCCGCCCCGCTTGCATCAACCGGCGTCGCATTGACGGTCGTCCCGGCCGTGGTCAGCGGATCCGCCCGGCTTGCGTCAAGCGGTACCGCGTCGAAGGGCGCCCGATCGTGGTCAGCGGATCCAGCCGCCCGTGGTCAGGTGGTTGAGGACCGTCGTGACCGCGCGCTCGACTGGCATGTCTGTGGTGTCGAGTTCGAGGTCCGCGTCGTCGGGCTCCTCATAGGGAGAGGAAATACCGGTGAATTCCGGGATGAGTCCGGCTCTGGCCTTGGCGTATAGGCCCTTGCGGTCGCGGCGTTCGCATTCTTCCAGGGGGGTCGAGACGTGGACGAGTACGAAGTCTGCCCCCACCGATTCCACCATCTCGCGTACCTCGTCCCGGGTCTCCGCGTACGGCGCGATCGGTGCGCAGATGGCCAGGCCGCCATGGCGGGCCACCTCGGCGGCCACGAAACCGATCCTGCGGATGTTCAGGTCGCGGTCCTCGCGTGAGAACGTCAGGCCCTTCGACAGCAGTCGCCGGACCACGTCGCCGTCCAGGTAGGTGACGGTCCGGCCGCCGCGCTCCAGCAGGGCGTCGCGCAGGCCGCGCGCCACGGTCGACTTTCCGGAGCCCGACAGGCCGGTGAAGAACACCACGAGCCCGCGGCGGTGCGGCGGGCCGGGGATGCTGACGGGGGCCGGGCCCGCGTAGTGCTCGGTGGCGCCGTAGTTGCCGGCCACGTGCTCGCGTAGCTCCAGGTCGATCGCGGCGTCCTCGCGCGGGGCGAGCGGCACCGCGACCACGGTCGAACCGGGCAGTTCGGCGGACGCTTTGAGGGCGGCCCGGACCACGGCGGGGCCGGCGTCGCCGTACACGAGGGGGAGTAGGAGCACGGCGGCGTCGAGTTCTTCGGCGGTGGCGGCGATGTCCTCGATGGCGGGCGAGTCGAGCGGTCCGCGCATGGTCACGGCGAGGACGTCGTCGGGCAGGTCCTTGCGCACCTCGGCCGGGGTCCGTCGGAGGCGCGCGAACGGGCCGTAGACGGGAGCTCCCACCGCTTCCAGCCGCCCGGCGACATGATGCCCGTCCCGCTCGGTCACGTGCAGCACGGCCAGCGCCGCGCCCTCCGGATCGGTCAGCGTGACCTGCGCGCCGAGGTCGTCGGGGAGCGCCAGCGTGATCGGATCCGGCCAGGGGGTGCCGTCGGCGAGTTGCCCACGCTCCGCCACGCTCGTGACGTCGGCCGCCCCCAGGAACCCGGTCAGCGGCGCGAACGCACCGGACAGCAGCAGTTCCAGGTCTGCCAGCTCCCGGGCGTCAGGAGTCCATTCGGTCATCAGTAGGTTTTCCGATCTGAGGCATAGCGGGCGTCGCCACAGGGCGTCTTAGAGGCTGACATTAGCTCCAGGAGGAGGTGGTCGTGGACGCAGCGGACGAACGAGGTTTCCGCGAATTCGGGTCCACGCGGTCGCCCGCGCTGATGGGCCTGGCCTACCTGCTCACCGGTGGCGACCAGCACGCGGCCGAGGATCTTGTGCAGGCTTCGCTCGCCAAGGCGGTGACCCGCTGGGGGCGGATCGACGACCCCGAGGCGTACGTCAAGCGCACCATGTACCACCAGCAGGTCAGCATCTGGCGGCTGGCCTGGCGACGGCACGAGACGAGCGTCGCCGAGCCGACAGGACCGGCACGGTCGATCTGCGGCTGGCGTTGCGGCAGGCGCTGGCCCGGCTGACTCCCAGGCAGCGGGCGGTGCTGGTGCCGCGCTACTTCGAGGATCTGCCGGAGGATGAGATCGCACGGATCATGGGCTGTTCCCTGGGCACCGTCCGGAGCACGGAGACCCTGCCCAGCACGAGGACCGGCTTCGCCGTCGTGGACGCGAAGACCGGGCAGATCACGTTCCGGGTGGCGAACCCGGTGCCGGTGCTCAGCAACGGGTCAGATGGCGGGATTTGAACCCACGGCCTCTTCGTCCCGAACCCCTGGCGGGGTACCTAGAAGAAGGGGAAGCGGATATGACCTGCTGGGTGCTACACGTCGACCTCGACCAGTTCATCGCCGCCGTTGAGCTGCTGCGCCGTCCGGAACTGCGCGGGCGTCCGATCGTCGTCGGTGGCGACGGCGATCCGACCAAGCGCGGCGTGGTCAGCACGGCCTCTTACGAGGCTCGCCCGTATGGCGTGTACTCCGGCCTGCCGCTGCGAACGGCGGCGCGGCGATGTCCGGACGCGGTGTTCCTGCCCGTCGACCGGGCGGCGTACGAAGCGGCGTCGTCCGAGGTGATGGCGACATTGCAGTCGCTCGACGCCGTGGTGGAAGTCGTCGGCTGGGATGAGGCGTTCCTCGCGGTCGACGACGACCCCGAGGAGACGGCCCGTCTGATTCAAAGGCGCGTGCGTGAGTCCACCGGTCTCGAGTGCACCGTCGGCATCGGGCGGAACAAGCTGCAGGCCAAGCTGGCGACCGGCTTCGGCAAGCCCGCCGGTGTCTTCCGGCTGACCGACGAGACCTGGTTCGACGTGCTCGGCGACCGGCCGACGGATGCTTTGTGGGGAGTGGGGGCCAAGACCGCCAAGCGGCTCGGCGCGATGGGCATCGGCACCGTCTCCGAGCTCGCGGCCACCGATCCGCGGGCGCTCGCCGAGCGGTTCGGCCCCACGACCGGTCCATGGCTGGTCCGGCTCGCCCTCGGCCAGGACGATTCGCCCGTGGCTTGCACGCCGTACGTGCCGCGCTCGCGCAGCCGAGAGACCACTTTTCAGCACGATCTCGACGATTGGGACGAGGTGCGGTTCGAGGTCGTACGGCTGGCCCGGCGCGTAGCCGATGACGTGGCCGCCGAGGGGCGACCCGCCACTCGCGTCGTGGTAAAGGTGCGCTACGCGCCGTTCGTGACACACACCCATGGCTACGCCTTGGCGACGCCGACCACCGAGATGTCGGCGATAGAGCAGGCCGCCCTGGTCGCGCTCGATCGATTCGCCGAACGACGACCGGTGCGGTTGCTGGGCGTCAGAGCCGAGTTCCCCGGTTAGCCTCGTCGGCGTCCAGCCGATGCTCCAGCTGGTCGCCTGGGCCGACGACGAGCACCTCATCGCGCTCGGCTGCGCGGGCTCCTGCGAGTTCGAGTTCAACTCCGCGCTGGTCCTGGTCAGCTTGGACGGCAAGGAGGTCGTCCAGCTGTCCGGCTACCGCGAGAACACCAACGATCCGGGTGCCTGGCAGCCGATGTTCACGCTCAGATGAGCCTGGCGAAATGGTGCTGAGGTTTCCGTACGACCAAGGCGATCTCATCGTGGTCGGGGGCCAACCGGCCGCCGGAAAGGCGGCTGACCATCCGGCACACCCCGGCCACGAGCCTGCCGTGCGGCCCGAGCCTGACCGGGCCGCTGATCAGCGCGTGATCCTCGGCGATCATCAGACCGCGCATCATGCAGTAGGAATGGATGCCCTCCCGCGACGCCACCGTCTCGTAGACCGCCGGCAGGGGCCCGATCGCGTCCTTGGGCGCCAGCCACCGCCACAGCAGCCCCCGGAACGGGACCTTCCGGTCGAGGAACGCGTAAGCCGACTTCCGATCCCGCATCCGGATCAGCAGCAGCCCGCCCGGGCGCAGCCCGTTGACCATCCGGTCCAGCACCAGCTCCGCGTGCGGGATGCGTTCGAGCAGGAACTCCACGCAGACCACGTCGTACGAGCGGGGCATCAGCGGCACCGAGCGCAGATCGCCCAGCGACCACGAATCCAGGTCGGGCCTGGCCACGGTGGCGGCCCGCAGGGCCGGGCGGTCCTCGTCCACGCCGGTCACCCGGGCGTCGATCTGCTCCAGCTCCAGCGGGGCGCCCCGGCCGCAGCCCGCGGCCAGGATGTCGATCCGGCGGCCCAGTTGCTCGTTCCACTGCTCGCGGATCCGCTGGCTGAAGACGCCCCCCGCAGTGGTCAATCGCACGTCAGACATGTCACGAAGGGTAGTCAATCGACTACGTGATCGTTGGAGATTCGGACCCGACTCGCCCGCGACGCCCTCGCCGGGGGAAGTAGCCTTGGGGCTATACCCCCGGTCCCAAACAGGTTCCGGGATGTTCGTGCTGCCCTCGAACGGTTTCCGGCGGCGCGGCGGTGGACTCAAGTGGGGGCCTACAGGCGATGTCCGAATCTACGATGCCGATGTCCGACGCTGCACTTTCCGGCCTGCTCGACGTGGTCGCCGCCGATCCGCGACTGGCCGAGGCGCTGACCGACCAGGTGGGCACCGACCTCATCGCGCCCGCCGCGCTGCGGCCGTTCGCGGTCGCCGCGCTGGCACGCTCCCGCCCGGTGCTCGCCATCGCCGCCACCGGCCGCGAGGCCGAGGACCTGGCCGCCGCCCTGACCGGCCTGCTGCCGGACACCTCGGTCGCGGTCTTCCCCGCCTGGGAGACCCTGCCGCACGAGCGCCTCTCCCCGCGCAGCGACACCGTCGGCCAGCGCCTGGCCGTGCTGCGCCGCCTCGCCCATCCGGTCGCGGGCGACCATTCCGCGGGGCCGCTGCGGGTGGTGGTGGCCCCGGTCCGCGCGGTGCTGCAGCCCATCGTGGCCGGGCTCGGCGACCTCCAGCCCGTACGGCTTCGCGCGGGCGACGACGCCGAACTCGACGACGTGGTCGCCCAGCTGGTCGAGAACGGCTACCACCGGGTCGACATGGTGGAGAAGCGCGGCGAGGTGGCCGTCCGCGGCGGCCTGCTGGACGTGTTCCCGCCCACCGAGGAGCACCCGCTGCGGCTGGAGTTCTGGGGCGACACGGTGGAGGAGATCCGCTGGTTCAAGGTCGCCGACCAGCGGTCGCTGGAAGTGGCCCAGGACGGGCTGTTCGCCGCGCCCTGCCGGGAGTTGCTGCTCACGGCCGAGGTACGGGAGCGGGCCCAGGAGCTGGCCGACGAGCATCCGGCGTTGAAGGAGATCTTGGATCAGCTGGCCGAGGGCATGCCGGTGGAAGGCATGGAGGCGTTCGCGCCCGTGCTGGCCGGGGGGATGGATCTGCTGGTCGATCATCTGGGCGCGCGGTCGGCCGTGTTCGTCTGCGATCCGGAGCGGATTCGCAGCAGGGCGGTGGAGCTCGTCCGTACCAGCCAGGAGTTTCTGGAGGCGTCGTGGATCACGGCGGCCGCGGGTGGGGAAGCGCCGATCGATCTGGACGCGGCGGCGTTCCGTACGCTGGAGGAGGTGCGCGAGCACGCCGGTGAGCTGGGGCAGCCGTGGTGGAGCATCGCGCCGTTCGGCGAAGGGGTGGGCCTGGCGGCGCACGACGTCGAGGCGTACCGGGGGGATACCCAGCGGGCGCTGGGCGACATCAAGGGCTGGCTCGGGGCGGGGCGCGCGGTCGTGCTGCTCAGCGAGGGGCACGGTCCGGCCGAGCGCATGGTGGAGCTGCTCAAGGGCGTGGACGTGGCCGCCAAGCTGGTGCCCTCGATCCCCGCGCCGCCCGGGCGTGACGTCGTCCACGTGACCACCGGACGGCTGGAGCACGGCTTCGTCACCGACGCGCTCGCCGTCGTCACCCACCTGGACCTGGTCGGCCAGAAGGCGTCCACCAAGGACATGCGCCGCCTGCCATCGCGGCGCAGGAACATGGTCGACCCGCTGCAGCTCAAGATCGGCGACCATGTCGTGCACGAGCAGCACGGCGTCGGCCGCTACATCGAGATGGTCCAGCGCACCGTCCAGGGCGCGACCCGCGAATACCTGGTCATCGAGTACGCGAAGGGTGACCGCCTCTACGTTCCCACCGACCAGCTCGACGAGGTCACCCGCTATGTCGGCGGGGAATCCCCGACACTCAACCGGATGGGCGGCGCCGACTGGGCCAAGGCCAAGACGCGCGCCAAGAAGGCGGTCAAGGAGATCGCGGGCGAGCTGATCCGGCTCTACTCGGCCCGGATGGCCTCGCCCGGACATCCGTTCGCGCCCGACTCGCCCTGGCAGCGCGAGATGGAGGACGCCTTCCCCTACGCGGAGACCGGCGACCAGCTGGAGGCCATCGACGAGGTCAAGCGTGACATGGAACGCCCGATCCCGATGGACCGGCTGATCTGCGGCGACGTCGGCTACGGCAAGACCGAGATCGCGGTGCGGGCGGCTTTCAAGGCGGTTCAGGACGGCAAGCAGGTCGCCGTGCTCGTGCCGACCACGCTGCTGGTCCAGCAGCACCTGTCCACGTTCGGGGAACGGTTCGCCAGCTTCCCTGTCATGGTCAAACCGGTCTCCCGGTTCCAGACCGACGCCGAGGTGAAGGACACCTTGGAAGGGCTCAAATCCGGCGGCGTGGATATCGTGATCGGCACCCATCGGCTGTTCTCGCCCGAGGTCAGGTTCAAGGATCTCGGGCTGATCATCGTGGACGAGGAGCAGCGGTTCGGGGTCGAGCACAAGGAGCAGATGAAGCACCTGCGCACCCAGGTGGACGTGCTGGCCATGTCGGCCACGCCGATTCCGCGCACGCTGGAGATGGGGTTGACCGGCATCCGGGAGATGTCGACCATCCTGACCCCGCCGGAGGAGCGGCATCCGATCCTGACGTTCGTCGGGCCGTACGACGAGAAGCAGCTCACGGCCGCGATCCGGCGCGAGCTGATGCGCGACGGGCAGGTGTTCTTCGTGCACAACCGGGTGCGCAGCATCGACAAGGTGGCCGCGCGGCTGCACGAGCTCGTGCCTGAGGCGCGGATCGCGGTCGCGCACGGGCAGATGAACGAGCAGCAGTTGGAACGCATCATGGTCGGATTCTGGGAGCGGGAGTACGACGTGCTCGTGTCCACCACGATCGTGGAATCCGGGCTCGACGTGCCCAACGCGAACACGCTGATCGTGGACCGGGCCGACAATTACGGCCTCAGCCAGTTGCACCAGCTGCGTGGGCGGGTCGGACGTGGGCGGGAACGTGGTTACGCCTATTTCCTCTATCCGCCGGAGAATCCGCTCACCGAGACCGCGCACGAGCGGCTCGCCACCATCGCCCAGCACACCGAGATGGGGGCGGGCATGTATGTGGCGATGAAGGACCTGGAGATTCGCGGCGCGGGCAACATCCTCGGCGCCGAACAGTCCGGGCACATCCAGGGCGTGGGCTTCGACTTGTATGTCCGGATGATGGCCGAAGCCGTCCAGGAGCAGAAGCAGATGCTCTCCGGCGAGACCGTCACCGAACAGCAGGACATCAAGGTCGAACTGCCCATCAATGCGCACATTCCCCACGGCTATGTCACCAGCGAACGCCTCCGCCTGGAGGCGTACAAGCGCATCGCCGCCATCGCCGCCGAAGACGACATCACCGCCGTCCGCGACGAACTCACCGACCGGTACGGTCGCCTTCCGGTCGAGGTGGACAACCTTCTTGAAGTTGCGCGATTCCGCATTCGGGCGCGTAAAGCCGGGCTGACCGATGTGCAGCTGATGGGGACCAACATCAAGTTCGCGCCGGTGGTGTTCAAGGATTCCCAGCAGGTACGGCTCCAGCGGCTCTACCCGAAGGCGCTGGTCAAGCAGGCCACCGAAACCATGCTGGTACCGGTGCCGAAGACCAAGCCCATCGGCG
This sequence comes from Acrocarpospora sp. B8E8, assembly GCF_039871605.1. Lineage (NCBI taxonomy): Bacteria > Bacillati > Actinomycetota > Actinomycetes > Streptosporangiales > Streptosporangiaceae > Acrocarpospora > Acrocarpospora sp. B8E8. Next base: position 11,911 of record NZ_JBDPLV010000136.1, read on the forward strand.
GCCAGCCGTTGCGCGATCTGGACCTTCTCAAATGGTGCGGCGATTTGATCGAGGCCATGTTCCTCGAACCCATGCGAGCCCAGGCGGGTGGCGCCCGTTGATATCGGGGGCCGGCCTCTGGATCTCCTCAAATGGTGCCGGCGATCTGATTTAGGTCATGTTCCTTTGAACCCTGCGGTGCCCGTTGATATCGGGGGCTAGCCGTTGCGTGATCTGGACTTGCTCAATTGGTGCGGCGACCTGATCGAGGCCATGAAACCTAGGCGGGTGGCTGATGTCGACTTTGTTCGGGGTTGGGTCTTGGCACACAGGCGAGGTCAGACCAGGCGCTGCCGTTGGTAGGGTGGCTTCGCCTAGCTAGGGTTGCCGGAGGATTCAGTCGTGAAAGTACAGCGTGTTCTGCTGGCCATGGTGGTCGCCGCCGCGACCCTGACCGCGTGCGGGCCGATCCAGGTCGGAGCCGCCGCCACCGTCGGTGACCAGCGCATCAGCAGCGAACAGCTGGACAGCGGAGTGCGCGAGTTCCAGTCCGCCCTGACCGCCGCCAAGATCCCCGCCGAGCAGGTTCAGCTGCCCGGATCCGTCCCGCAGGCGGTCCTGCTGCAACTGGCCAACATCAACCAGTTCACCCAGGTCGCTGTCGCCAACGGCGTGGTCATCAGCGAAGGCGAAATTGATAATTTCATCACCCAGCAGGGCGGCAAGGCCTCGGTCGACCAAGCCCTCCTCACCCGCGGCGTCCCCCCCTCGTCCGTCCGCGACTGGCTCCGCGCCTCCATCGGCGCCCAGAAAATGATCGCCCAACTGGGCGGCGGCACCGACGAAGCCGCCACCACCGCCGGCCAGCAAAAACTCGCCGTAGAAGCCGAAAAGGTCCCCGTCAAGTTCAACCCCCGCTACGGCACCTTCGACCCAGCCCAGGGCTGGGTCCCCAGCAACCGCTTCGGCACCATCACCCCAGCCGCCCCAGCCGCTCCCCAGGGCGAAGCCCCACCCGCAGGCTGACCTAACCAACGTCAGCGTTCTGGGTGGCCGAGTTGATTGCCGTGACACCCCCACCCACCCGTGAGTTCGTTCCGGGGCTCCGCCCCGACCCCCCTGCGGCCGAAGGCCGATGTGCCGGGCCTTCGGCCGTCTTTCCTGGTCGGGCGAGAGCGTTCAATTGGTGGTCGGGTCGTCAGGTTGATTGCCGTGGCACTTCCGCCCGCCCATCCGTGAGTTGGGTCCGGGGCTCCGCCCGGACCCCCTGCGGCCGATGGCTGATTTGCTGGGCCTTCGGCCGACCTTCCAGGCAGAGCGAGAGCGCTCAATTGGTCGGGTGATCGGGTTGATTTGCCGTGGCCTTCCAATTCGCCCCACCCGTGAGTTTGTTCCGGGACCTCGCCCAGACCTCCGCCCCGACCCCCTGCGGCCGAAGGCTGATGTGCCGGGCTTTCGGTCGCCCTTCCTGGTCGAGCGCGAGCGTTCAATTGGTCGGGTGGTCGGGTTGATTGCCGTGGCACTCCCACCCACCTACCCGTGAGTTTGTTCCGGCGCCTGCGCCCCGGGCCTGCGGCCGATGGCCGATGTGCCGGGCCTTCGGCTGCCCTTCCAGGCCGAGCGCGAGCGTCCCAGTGGACGGGTAGGGCCGGGGGAGAACCCCTGCGAGCAGGAGGCGGAGCCCTAGGGCGAAACAAGGGTGGTGGGAGAACCGCGGCACCGTGACGCGAGTTTCATGCAGGCAACCACGGCGGGGGCGGGGGCGGGCGGAGCCCGAGGGAAAAC
>NZ_JBDPLV010000137.1:0-13667 GCF_039871605.1 Acrocarpospora sp. B8E8
ACTGTGGCCCGTGCTCGCGCAGGTGCCGCAGCACCAGGGAGAGGTTGGACCTGCGGACTGTGGCCTGGTCGGCGGGGATGTCCGCGAGTCCGTTGGGAACCGGCCGCACGCGCGTCCTCCTGGGGGGTTGAGGTTGCGGGATCCGCTCAGGAAGTCGACCCTCCGAGCGGATTAATTTGCATGGCGCGCCGAATTAAATGATGTTCTTGCGTAGCCGCGCAAGCGTCGAAGCGCTTCTTGCGGGTAACACTTGTGTAACACGCATCGGATCCTGGACCCTAGGGCAGCAGGGGTGTACAGAGCGATGACTGGTGTGTTAGAAAACGGTAAAATCTTCCCTGGGCTCGCAAAAAATCGACGGAAAGACGCATGCTTCAGACGTGGCACCCGTCTGGTCTTTCAGTCGTTCCGCTCCACCGCACAGCACAACGGCAACAAGCGCGGCGGCGCGCGCCTTGCTGACTGTTTCCCAGGTCAGGAAGGACACCCCCCATGTCACGACCACATCCGAGGCTGTGGGCCCGGCTGGCCGCGGCGACCGTTCTGGTCGTCGCCGGCAGCGTCGTCCCCAGCAGCCCGGCGTCGGCGGCGGACCTGCCCGCCGCCGACTACCAGCAGATCTCCCTCGCCTCCGGCTCGGGCGAGCTCGGCGAGGCCATGTCCCTCGCCGTCATGCCGAACCGCTCGGTGATCCACACCGCCAGAAGCGGCCAGGTACGGATCACCGACGCCAACGGCAACACCTCCCTGGCGGGCACCCTCAACGTCTACACCCACGACGAGGAGGGCCTGCAGGGCGTCGCCGTGGACCCCGGCTTCGCCACCAACCGGTTCGTCTGGCTCTACTACTCGCCGCGCCTGTCCACCCCCAACGGGGACGCGCCGACCACCGGCACCCAGACCGACTGGAACACCTGGAAGGGCCAGTTCTACCTGTCCAGGTTCACGCTCACCACGAGCAACACGCTGGACATGGCGAGCGAGAAGATCGTGCTCAGGGTCGACAACGACCGCGGCCAGTGCTGCCACGCGGGCGGTGACATCGACTTCGACGCCGCCGGGAACCTCTACCTGACCACCGGCGACGACACCAACCCGTTCGAGTCGCAGTCGTACACGCCGATCGACGAGCGCACCAACCGCAACCCGCAGTTCGACGCGCAGCGCTCCTCGGCCAACACCAACGACCTGCGCGGCAAGCTGATCCGGATCAAACCGGCGGCGGACGGCAACTCGTACTCGATCCCGGCCGGGAACATGTTCCCGCAGGGCACCGCCAACACCCGCCCCGAGATCTACGCGATGGGCTTCCGCAACCCGTTCCGGATGTCGGTCGACAAGGCCACCGGCATCGTCTACCTGGGCGACTACGGCCCGGACGCGGGCGGCGCCGACCCCAACCGCGGTCCCGGCGGCCAGGTCGAGTTCAACCGGATCACCTCGCCGGGCTTCTACGGCTGGCCGTACTGCACGGGCACGAACACGACCGCGGAGACGTACAACGAGTACACCTTCCCGAGCGGTCCCTCGCAGGCCAAGTACAACTGCGCCGGCGGCCCGACCAACAACTCCTTCCGCAACACCGGCCTGACCACGCTCCCGGCCGCCAAGCCGAGCTGGATCCGGTACGGCGGGGAGGCGGGCTCCCCGCCCGAGTTCGGCGGCGGCTCGGAGTCCCCGATGGGCGGCCCGGTCTACCGCTACGACGCCGCGTCCACCTCCAGCGTGAAGTTCCCGCAGTCCCTGGACGGCCGCTTCTTCGCCGGTGAGTACGGCCGCCGCTGGATCAAGGCCATCGCGGTCACCGCCTCCGGCGGCTACGGCGAGATCTCCGGCCTGCCCTGGACCGGAACCCAGGTCATGGACATGGCCTTCGGCCCGGACGGCGCGCTCTACGTGCTCGACTACGGCACCGGCGCAGGCAACCAGGCGCTCTGGCGGGTGGAGTACATCGGCGGCACCAACCGCAACCCGATCGCCAAGGCGGCGGGCACCCCGACCTCCGGCATCGCCCCGCTGACCGTCGCGTTCTCCTCGGCGGGCAGCTCCGACCCCGAGGGCGGCGCGCTCACCTACACCTGGAACTGGGGCGACGGCACCGCCAACTCGACGGCCGCCAACCCGAGCCACACCTTCACCGCCAACGGCACCTACAACGTGACCCTGACCGTGCGGGACCCGCAGGGCCTGACCGGCACCGCCAACGTGTCGATCACGGTGGGCAACACCGCGCCGACGGTCACCCTGAACCTGCCGGGCAACGGCCAGCTGTTCAATTTCGGCGACACCGTGCCGTTCTCGGTCACCGTCACCGACCCGCAGGACGGGACCATCACCTGCTCCCGCGTCAAGGTCACCTACTTCCTCGGCCACGACAGCCACAGCCACCAGATCACCTCGCAGAACGGCTGCTCCGGTTCGATCACCGTGCCCTCCGACGGCGAGCACGACGCGGCCGCCAACATCTACGGGGTCTTCGACGCCGAGTACACCGACAACGGCGGCCTGACCACGCACAGCATCCGCACCGCGCAGCCCAAGCACCGCCAGGCCGAGCACTTCGGCGCCCAGAACGGCATCCAGACGGCCACCCACGCCCCGGCCGAAGGCGGCACCACGGTCGGCTTCGTGGACAACAACGACTGGATCTCGTTCACGCCGTACAACATCGCAGGCGCCACCAGCATCACCGCCCGGGTCTCCTCCGGCGGCGTGGGCGGCACCCTGGAGGTCCGCTCGGGCTCGGCCACCGGCACCCTGCACGGCACCGCGACCGTGGCGCCCACCGGCGGCTGGGACACCTTCGTCAACGTCAACGCCAACCTGACCAACCTGCCGGCCGCGGCCACCACGCTGTTCCTGGTCTTCAAGGGCGTCACCGGGCAGGGCAACCTGTTCGACCTGGACGCGTTCACCTTCAACACCGGCACGACGCCGCCGGCGGGCACCATCGAGGGTGAGGCGTTCACCTCGCAGTCCGGCGTGCAGACGGCCGGGCACGCGGGCGCCAGCGGCGGCCTGACCCTCGGCTACATCGACAACGGCGACTGGGCCGGCTACTCGAACGTGACCACGGTCGGCGGCACCGGCTTCACCGCCCGGATCTCCTCCGGCGGCCCCGGCGGCACGATCACCATCCGCTCGGGCTCCCAGACCGGCGCGATCCTCGGCACCGTGGCCGTGCCCAACACCGGCAGCTTCGACACCTTCGCCAACGTGTCCACCACGCTCAACGGCGCGGGCACCGGGCCGCTGTTCCTCACCTTCTCCGGCGGGGCCGGCGCGCTGTTCGACATCGACACCTTCTCGATCGCCCGGGGCACCAGCACCACGATCGAGGGCGAGGCGTGGACCGCGCAGAGCGGCGTCACCAACGCCACCCACGCGCCGGCCAGCGGCGGGCTGACCGCCGGGCACATCGAGAACGGCGACTGGACGGCCTACTCCCAGATGAACACCTCGGGAGCCAAGTCGGCCAGCGTCAGGTTCTCCTCGGCCGGCGCCGGCGGCACCGTGCAGATCCGCTCAGGGTCGCAGACCGGCACCCTGCTGGGCTCGATCACGCTCCCGAACACCGGCGGCTGGGAGACCTTCCAGAACGCGTCCACGAATCTGACCGGCAACGTGTCGGGGACGCTCTCCCTGGTCTTCGTGGGCGGCGCCGGGAACCTGTTCGACATCGACACCATCACCATCACCAAGTAGGAGGCACGTGATGAAACGGCTTAGATTAGCCGTGTCCACGCTCGTCGCGGCCGCCGCCGTCCTGATCGTCCCGACCGCGGCGCACGCCGCCGACCCGGCGCAGGCGGTCCTGGTCTTCTCCAAGACCGCCGGATTCCGGCACGACTCCATCCCGCAGGGCATCCAGCTGGTGCGCGACCTGGGGGCGGCGAACAACTTCACCGTCACCGCCACCGAGGACGCCAACTTCTTCACGGCCGCCAACCTGGCCAACTTCAAGGCCGTCGTCTTCATGAGCACCACCGGCGACGTCCTGAACGCCACCCAGCAGACGGTCTTCGAGAACTACATCAACGGCGGCGGCGGATACGTCGGCGTGCACGCCGCGGCCGACACCGAGTACGACTGGCCGTTCTACGGCAACCTCGTCGGCGCCTACTTCAACAGCCACCCGGCCATCCAGACCGCCACCGTACGGACCGAGGACCGCTCGCACGCCGCGACCGCCCACCTCGGCCCGACCTGGTCCCGCTCGGACGAGTGGTACAACTACCGCACCAACCCGCGCGGCACCGCCAAGATCCTGCAGAACCTGGACGAGTCCAGCTACAGCGGCGGCGGCATGGGCGCCGACCACCCGATCACCTGGTGCAAGACGCAGAGCAACGGCCGCGCGTTCTACACCGGCCTCGGCCACACCCAGGCCACCTACGCCGAGACCGCGTTCCGCACCCTCCTGCTCGGCGGCATCAGGTACGCCGCCGGATGGGCCAAGCAGGACTGCCGCGCGGAGACCGGCTACACCACCATCTACAACGGCTCCACCACCGGCTGGACCCAGAACGGGCCCGGCAGCTTCACCAACACCAACAACACGCTGACCTCCGTCGGCGGCATGGGCATGCTCTGGTACTCGGCCAAGCAGTACGGCTCGTACTCGCTGAAGCTCGACTGGACCATGCCCGGCGACGACAACTCGGGCATCCTCCTCGGCTTCCCGACGCCGACCGACCCGCAGTCGGCGATCAACCAGGGCCACGAGGTCCAGATCGACGCCACCGACACCGCCGACAAGACCACGGGCTCGATCTACGGCTTCAAGTCGGCCGACATCGCCGCCCGGGACGCCGCGCTCAACCCGCCCGGCTCGTGGAACACCTACGAGATCCTGGTCGAGGGCGAGCGGGTCCGGGTCTACCTGAACGGCCGGCAGGTCAACGACTTCACCAACACCGACCCCGCGCGTTCGCTGACCTCCGGCTACATCGGGATCCAGAACCACGGGACCGGCGACGACGTGTCGTTCCGGAACATCCGGATCAAGGAGCTGGGCGGCCCGCCGCCCACCCAGGACACGGTCGAGGGTGAGGCGTTCACCTCGCAGTCCGGCGTGCAGACGGCCGGGCACGCGGGCGCCAGCGGCGGCCTGACCGTCGGCTACATCGACAACGGCGACTGGGCCGGATACTCCACGCTCAGCACCGTGAACGCCACCGGCTTCACCGCCAGGATCTCCTCCGGCGGCCCCGGCGGCACGATCACCATCAGGTCGGGATCGCAGACCGGGCCGGTGCTCGGCACGGTCGCGGTGCCCAGCACGGGCAGCTGGGACACCTTCCAGAACGTCACCACCACGCTGAACGGATCTGGCACCGGGGCGCTGTTCCTCAGCTTCTCCGGCGGCTCCGGCGCGCTGTTCGACATCGACACCATCACCCTCTCGCGCGGGACCGTCACCACCCAGACAGTCGAGGGCGAGAACTGGACCGCCCAGTCCGGCGTCATGGTGGCCAACCACACCCCCGCCAGCGGCGGGCGCACGGCCGGGCACATCGAGAACGGCGACTGGACGGCCTACTCCCAGATCAACACCTCGGGAGCCAAGACGGCCAGCGTGCGGTTCTCCTCGGCGGGCTCGGGCGGCACCGTCCAGATCCGCTCAGGATCGCAGACCGGCACCCTGCTGGGCTCGATCACCCTCCCGAACACCGGCAGCTGGGACACCTTCCAGAACGCCTCCACCAACCTGACCGGCAACGTCTCCGGGACCCTCTACCTGGTCTTCGTCGGCGGCGCGGGCAACCTGTTCGACATCGACACCGTAACCATCACCAAGTAACCCCTCCCCCAAGCAGAAGGGCCGGTCCTGCGCCGAGGACCGGTCCTTCGCCTTTCGATTCCGCCTCACCTGCGCCGAGGACCTTGCGATTCCCGCCTCACCTGCGCCGAGGACCTTGCGATTCCCGCCTCATCTGCGCCGATAACCGGCCCATCGCCTTCCGCCCAGGGGCCGGGCGTGGCCATGGGCAACGCCCTTGTGGCGCCGGTACGGCGAGGATGCGTGCGGAGGTTACCGGCGCCGGATAACGGCGAGTAACCCCCGCATCCTGGTCAGAACCCGCAAAGGTCAGACAATGTCTGATCGGCGGTGTTCTTGTTCGGGGTCGGGGTGGCCAGGCCGGACGACGAGGCGGACGCGGTCGGCGTGGACGATGGGGGAGTCGCGGAGGCGCCGGGGGCCGACGGGGTGGCCGACGCGACGACCGGGGTGGTGCCCACCGACTTGCGGATGGCGGTCGTGGTCATCTTCTTGATCTTTTCCCAGTCGGGACTGCCCGGCCAGATCTGCGGCGGCACGAACTGCGTACTGGTGATCTTCGCGCCCTTGATCTTGAGGCCCAGATCGACCAGGTGCTCCAGCAACTGCCGCGGAATGTCGGTCCTGAACAGCCGCTTCGCCGCCTGGATGATCTTCGTGAAGTTGGTCAGGACCACCTGCGGGCTGGCCTGCTGGGCGAGCGCGCCGATGACGCACCGCTGCCGGGCCATCCGGCTGAAGTCGTCGCTGCCCACGCGGGAGCGGCCGTACCAGAGCACCTGCTCGCCGTTGAGCAGGCGGTAGCCCGCCTTGATGGTTCCGGCGGTGCCGAACTTGCCGCCGTACTTCACGTCCTGGGTGACGCGGATCTTGAGGCCGCCGATGGCGTCGATGAGCGCGGCGAAGCCGAACATGTCCACCATGGCGTAATAGTCGATGTGCAGTCCGAGCGTGGTGCCGATCGCGTCCTTGAGCGCCTCCGGGCCGCGCAGGCCGAAGCTCGGGTTGTCCTCGGCGAACTGCCAGACCTCGTTGAGCAGGCCGCCGTTGGGCAGTTCCCGGTGGAAGCCGTTGGGGAACTGCTTGTTCAGCGGGCTGCGCGCCGAGAAGTGCACGTGCTGGAGGTTGCGCGGCAGGCTGAACAGCACCGTGTTGCCGGTGGCGATGTTGACGCTGGCCACCGTCATCGAGTCGGTCCGCACGCCGGTCCTGTTCCCGGCCGCGTCGCCGCCGATGAGCAGGAAGTTGACCCGCTTGCGCCCGTTGAACGGATCCTCCGCCTTGACCGGGACCGCGGTCGGGTTCTCATGTTCGGACGGGAACGCGGCCAGAAGGTCCTGGGCGCTGTTGACCGTGGTCGCGGTGAGCGCGAACGGCGCCATCACCGACACGCACAGCACGCCGACGACGATGCCGGAGACGATCTGACCCGACTGGGGCAGCCGGTCGGGACCGAGCGTGATGTAGGACAGCAGCACCAGCACGAACCAGGCCAGCGCCAGCACGATCGAGGCCACGGTGAGCGTGACGAGGGTGCTCTCCCGGATGGCCGCGCCGACGTTGCCGACGAACTGCAGGCCGTACAGGATCGCGCCGACCAGGATCGCCCCGAACACGCCGAGCAGGATGAAGCCGGCCCGGCGGTTGCCGCTGCGCAGGTGGGCCGCGCCCGGGATGAACGCCGACAGCACCGTCCAGCCGATGATGGCGCCCACCGACATCGGCCGCCCGAACCGGGGACCTCTGGCCCGCGGTGGCTCTTGCCCGGGGTTGTCCTGCCCCGTGGCGGCTTGCTCCGGGGCGTACGGCCCCGCGGGGTGGGCGGCGCGCGCCGGAGCCGCGGCGGTCTCGTCAGCGGCCCGGCGTGGGGTGGCGCGGCGGCGGGACGGGCCGGGGCGGCCGGGTGGCGGCTCCGGCGCCCGCTCGGCGGCCGGATGCGGCTGCTGCGGATGTTGCGGTTGCAGCTGCGGCGGCGGGCCGCCCGCGGGGTCGTGCGCCGGTTGCTGGTCACGCGGGACAGGTCGCCTGCGAGTCCGTCGCGGACGGCCCTCGTCTTCCGCGGCTCCCCCACCTCGCATGGCAGACCGCTCCTATCTATCAGGTAATACCCCGGCAATGACCAGGGATTCTAGCCCCCATAACTGGACAAGACTGACACAAGCCTAAGAACCGGCGCTTGAAATCCGCTGTAAAAGGACCAACCGCTGATCAACGTCACTTCGTGAGGCTGAGCCAGGCGAGCATCCGCCGGTTGTCGTCGGCGGCGGGCTCAAGACCGAGCTTGCTCAGCACCGAGGCGATATGGCTCTCGATGGTCTTGCCACCCAGCCGCAGGCGCCGCCCGATCGCGTTGTCGGACCTGCCTTCCGCCATCAGGCCCAGCACCGCGCGCTCCCGCTCGGTGAACCGGTCCAGCAGCGTCTCGTTCTTCCTGCGCGCCAGCAACCGCCCGACGATCTCCGGATCGATGACCGTCTCGCCGCGCGCGACCCGCTCTAGCGCGTCCCGCACGGTCACGGCGTCGTCGACGCGATCCTTCAGCAGGTAGCCGACCCCGTCAGGCCCGATCTCCAGCAGGCGCCGCGCGTAGGCCGTCTCCGCGTACGTGGACAGCACCAGCACACCCAGGCCGGGGCGGCCGAGCTGCGCGCGGCCGCCCCGGCCAGCCCCTCGTCGGTGAACGCCGGCGGCATCCGGATGTCCAGCACGACCGCGTCCGGAACCTGAACCGACATCAGCGCCCGCAGCTCGCGCAGGTCGCGCGCCCGCCCGAGCACCTCGACGCCGACGTCGCCGAGCAGCCGTGGTAGCGATCAGGACACCGTGGAGGAGCCGACCGCCCACGTGTTGCACTGGTAGGCCTGCTGGCGTTGCCAGCCCTGGCGGAACCAGGCGCCGCTGTTCTTCGGGGAGCCGTGGTCGCGCGGGTAGCCCGGCCAGTCGCCGACGTTGGAGAAGAAGTAGAAGAGGTTCTGGCGGCGGGCGGCCGGGATCGGGTAGGTCGCGGAGACCGAGCGCATGAACATGCCGCTGAGGCAGTTGGCCTGGAGTTCGAATCTCCGGCTGATCGCCAGGCGCTGGCTTTCCGAGCTCGCCCGCCTGCTCTGCTCCCAGCGGGTCTGGGAGAGGCCGCTGAGCTGCTGGATGTGGTGGCCGTACTCGTGGGCCATCATGCCGATGATGCCGCCGTGCCAGCTCACCAGATCGCCGTAGCCGCGCGCGTCGCCCCGGCCGCTGGCCATCGCGGAGGTGGAGGCGTAGATCGTCATGTTGGACGGGCAGTAGTACGGGACGATGGTGCCCCGCATCGGGAAGTCGCCGCACGCGCCCCGGCCGGAGCGGGCCACGATCGCGTACTTCGGCGGGGTGAACGGAATCCCCGCCTGCTCCAGACGCGGCTTCCAGGCCTTGCCCATGCAGAGGCTGGTCTTCATGATGAGCGCCTTGAGCTGCCCGCTGTTGTAGATGTTCGCGCTTCCCGCCGGACACCGCGTCTTCGGCAGGGCCCCGACCTGGTACAGCGTGTTGTTCTTCAGCGACCGATCCAACCGCACGGCCGGCCTCGCCGGATCGCCCGGGTCCGTGGTTCCCCGCGGACCGTTCGGTTCCGCGGTTCCCCGCGGCCCGTCTGGTCGCGAGGTCGGCAGCGAGACCGGGGAGTCCGCCTCGTAGTCTCGCGTGTTGTTCGTCAAGGCCGCGCCCACGATCAGCACCGCGAACACGAACGCGCCCAGCCCCAGCAGCCCTCCAATGATCACCCCCGCACTGGACTTGCGCCGCGGCGGCCGCCAGTGCGGCGGCGTATGCCTGGGCGGCCCGTAGGGCCCACGCGGCGCGGGCCGCGCCCCCTGAGGAAACCACGGCCCCTGCGGGGCAGGCCCCGCGCCTCGAGGGAACGATGGCCCCTGCGGCGCAGGCCTCGCGCCTTGAGGGAACGATGGCCCGTGCGGAGCAGGCTGCCCTTGTGGCGCGGGCCGCCCATCTGGGCGGAACGACGGCCCGTGCGGTGCGGGTGGCGCGCCTTGGGGGAACGACGGCCCCACCGGTCTTTCCGGCTGCTGCGCAATACCCCCCTGATTGCCGCCGGGTGGCGAGAAAGGGGGTCTTCGGGGCTGCTGCGCGGTCGTATCGAGTTGCGCGGTCCTATCGGGCTGCCCGTCCGGCGGGAGGGAAGGGCCGTTTCCCGGGGGAGAAGGGTAAGGCGGTCGAGGTGGGTTCTGGTCGGGAGCGCTCTGCGGAGGCGGGTCGCTTGCCGGGGGTTGGTTCGCCGAGGGTTGGTTCGCGTGGGGGCGATGGGACGGTTGGCCGTAGGGATGGCTGCCCGATGGCGGCTGGGTATTCTGCGGCCCCACGTTCTACCCCTTTGCGAGAGATTGGGCAGAACGATACTGATTTAACACCCGTCACGGATGTAGCAGCAGACGGGTACAATCTGTAATCAGACGAGGTGATCTCTGCGATGTTCCGGAATCACCGGCCTGCTCTGCCCTAGCGTTTTTGGCATGAATCTGCAGCAGCTCCGTTACGTGGTAGCCACCGCGGAGCACCGCACCATGACCGACGCGGCCAGATCCCTCTACATCGCTCAACCCGCACTCTCGCGCGCCATCCGGGATCTGGAGCGCGAGCTCGGGATGACGCTGTTCGCCCGCTCAGGTCGTGGTGTGGTCGTCACCGCACAAGGACGGCGGGTCGTCAAGCTCGCCCGGGAGGCGCTGGACGCCGTCCGGGAGATCGAGGCCCTCGCCACCCACTCGCACACCACGGGCGCCGAACTCAGGATCGCGTCCACCCCCAGCCTGGAGCCGGGGCTCGCCGGGCGCCTGCTGCCCGCCTACGTGGCGGAGCATCCGGGCATCCGCGTGCAAATCGTCCGCTGCGACGGCCGTGAAAGTGTGGTCAGCGCCGTCCGCGAGCAGCGTGCCGACCTCGGGCTCACCGACCTGCCGGTGCCCACCGACCTGATCAGCCATCCCCTGGAGCGCCAGGAGATCGTCCTGATCTCGCCGCCGGGCCTCGACCTCCCCGACCCCATCCCGATGAACCGCCTCAACGGCATGCGCCTGGTCCTGCCCTCTCCCGGCAGCCCCCGCCGCAAGGAGTTCGACCAGATCTTCGCGACGTACGGCGTCCGCCCCATCCCCGCCATCGAGTCTGACGAACGGGCCCGCTGGCTCCCGGCCGTACGAGACGGCAAGGCATCCCTGCTCTGGTACCGGGGCATGGCCGAACAGGCCACCCGCGCCGGCCTGGTAGTCCGCTCCCTAGACCCCTCAGTCCGGAAGATCATCGCAATCGTCCACGCCCGCAAGCGCCTCCCCGCCATGGCCCAGGACTTCCTGACCCTCGCGGAGGGCGGCTCGGCCGCCTAACAACCTGGACCGTTCCAATCCCAACCAAACGACGAAATATCACCAAATACGGTGAGACTTCTGGATCGGCCATTTCCCGAAGCATCACCACCCACCCAACCCCAGGTCGGGACACCCAACCCCCCCATCGTCCCGACCTGGCCCATCCCCCACCCAAACCCCCTACCTCTCAATCCGACCCTGTCCACTGAGCAACCCGTGCCCACGCCCCACGACGCCTGAGCACCCGTCCTCCTTCGTGCCCCGACCTGGGCGATCCACGTGAGTTCTGTGGGCCTGTCGTCCCAGGTCGTAGCAGCCTGGGTGAGGGATCCACGGCGTCGCTCCCGGAATGTGCCATAGCGGGCTGTTCTCCCGTTGAGCGGCCAGATATTGGTGACCGACAAAGGAACCGCTTTCCTTCAGCCTCGACCTTCCGTCGGCACAGCAAGACTTCCACGTGACCGCTATTGCCTGGGGTGTTCTCCCATCTGTGCTCCGCGACGACCGGTGTTCTAGTCCCTATTGGTTCAGGGTGAACTTCTGAGCTGGGGTTTCTCCGCTCCGCATGACAATGGTCGTCCCGGCCTTGACCCTTCTGCGCTGGTATCACAGTGGCAGGGCCGAAGGAATTCTCACCTTGTGAGGCCGAGGGCGATGAGCGGGTTGTGGAGGTCGTCGCGTGCCCAGCGGGTGCCTTCGGCGATGTCGGTGAAGTTCAGCGGGCGTAGCGCGCCGATCGCGTAGCTACGCATGGCGGCCGGGATCGACGATTCTTCGGCTGTTTCAGGATCGGAGAACTCCTTCAACCCCCTGGGTTCCTGGCCTGGGTGGGTGGCGTGCTCGTGCCGGTCCGGTTCAGCGCCGGAGTCGTCCGGTGTAGCGGTTTCGTTTGCCGTGGTAGAGGAGGGTCCAGGTGCCGTCGTGGTTGCGGCGGGTGCGGTAGCGGTCGGGGTGGGTTGCTTTGTCGCGGTTGTGCCAGGTGCAGGCGGGGGCGAGAAGGTCCAGGTCGGTGGTGCCGCCGTCGGCCCAGCCCTTGACGTGGTCGATTTCGGCCATGTCGGCGGGGATGGGGCAGCCCTCGCGGTAGCAGGTGGCGTAGCGGGCTAGGACGGCCCGCCGCTGGGCGGGCGTGGCCAGGCGCACCGCGCGGCCCATGTCCAGGACCTGGCCCTGGGCGTTGACCACCAGGCGAACCAGTCGTGAGGTACGGGCGAGCCGGTGGACGTCGGAGATGGGCAGCAGTTGCCCGGTGGCGATCAGCAGTCCGGGTGCCAGCCGGTCCGGCGCGTGCCCACAGGTCCTGCACGCCTCCTCCACCGGCCTCTCACCCGCGCCTGTGCTGCTGGCACCTGTCCCGGCTGAACCTGTGCTCGTGCTGCCTGTACCTGCTCGGGCTGAACCTGTGTCCGCGCTGTCGGCACCCGCTCCGGCTGAACCGGTGCCCGCGTGGTCAGCACCGGCTCCGGCCGAAGCCGTGCCTTCAGTGTGGCGGGGACTGCCCGCGCGGCGGGTCGAGCCGTCACCGGCCGGAGGTGTCCCGGGCCGAGTATCGCTGGAGCCGGCGGTGTCGGCGTTGGCGGTGTCGGCGTTGGCGGTGCCAGCTGCGGCTGTGTCGGGGTCAACGGTGTCGGCCGCAACTGCGTCGGCCGCGGCGGTGTCGGCGCGTCCGGATGTGCTCTGCGATAGCGGCGCCCCCGTGGCAGGTGTGGTCGGCGTGGCGGGCGTGCCGGACGCCGCGGCGGAGGCCGCATGGGTGGAGTCGGCGTCATGAGTGGGGTGGTCGGTGCTGGGGTGGTCGGTGCTGGGGTGGTCGGTGGTGGGGTGGTCCTGTGTGGGGTGGCCGGTGATGTGGTCGGCGGGGAGGGACTCGGCGCGGACCAGGACCAGCAGTTCGGTGGTGACCTTCCTGCTCAGCAGCGCTGACAGGGCGTCGGCCTGGCGGACCCGGAGTGGGCGGTCCTCGTCTTTGCCTTTCGGTCTGGCGTAGGCGGTGAGGAATTCGCGCAGGCGGGCGCCGGCCTCCCGGGGCAGCCGGAACTCCCCCTCCACACCGCCCGTACCAGACGGGCGCACCAGCAGGAAACGGGCGGCGTAGTCGGCGTCGGCGTCATCCTCCAGGCTGCCGGGGTCCAGCAGCTCACGCAGGTACCGCCCGGCCTTGCCGATCTCCGCCGGGGAGGCGCGGTCGGCCAAATCCAGCAGGATCGGCTCGGCCAGCCCGGCCTGCGCATCGTCCAGATGGGCGGTGACCCGGCAGATCGCCTCGACCGACCCCTCGGCCAGCGTGCCGGACGCAAACCGATCCCGGACGACAGGCAGCCGGGCCAGCTGCATGGCGAGCCGGATCAGACGGGAGGCGCCCGCACCGCTCATCCCCGCCGACGCGCGCAACCAGGTCCCGGTCGAGGCGTGCCCGCCGCTGCCGGCACTCCTGGCCTCACCGGACGCATGCACCCGCCCCACCCGCGCGGCGATCGCCGAGTCCAGCCGATCCTGGGCGAACAGCAGATCCTCCGTCTCGCCCACGCACA
>NZ_JBDPLV010000138.1:0-13209 GCF_039871605.1 Acrocarpospora sp. B8E8
GATCAAGGGTGGGTGGGTGGGGCATCCACTCCTGGACGCTTCGCGTACGAAGGCACGTACTCCTGGCCGGAGAGCCGCTGGATGGCCGCCATGACCTCGTCGGTGACCTGCCGCCGGTCGCGGGCCCGGCCAGGGTCGCCGGTGAACGTCATGGGTTCACCGATCCGTACCCCGATCCGGTGGATTCGCGGCACCGACGCCCCCAGCGGCAGGACCCGATCGGTCCCCAGCATCGCCACCGGCAGCACCGGCGCCCCCGTCGTCAGCGTCAGCCACGCCACCCCGATCTTGCCCTTGTACAACCGCCCGTCCGGCGACCGCGTCCCCTCCGGGTAGATGCCGAACAGCTCGCCCGCCTTCAGAACCCCCGCCGCCGCGTCGAGCATCTCCTGCGCCGCCCCCGCACTGTCCCGATCTATGGCCAGATTCCCCTGCATGATCATGCGCATGATCGGATTCCCCGTCGTGAAGTACTCGTTCTTGGCCACGAACGTCACCCGCCGCGACAGCAACGCGGGAAGAAAGAACGAATCGAGCACAGAGAGGTGATTCGACGCCAGAATCGCCGGCCCCTGCTCGGGCACATGTCCCCGCCCCTCGACCCTCGGCCGCCACACCAGATGAACCGCGGGAACGCTGAGAAACTTGGCGACACGGTAGAACACAGATACTCCTCCGCTAGGCGACCAGATCAAGCGTAGTTCCCCACACGTTGATCCTCACCGAGGCAGGCTGAGCCACCAGAATGATCCCTGACACGAAAGCAAAGATCGTCGTCGCGTCGCCATCCCCAGCAGATGACATCCTGCGCGACTGCTCAGGCCCCGATGGAGAAGGCGTTCACCACGACCCCGTAGAACGGTTGCTGCGGACGGGAGTCGACACGGACGCCCGCCGTCCTTCCCGCTGTGGCCGATGGAGCTTGCGCCGATCCGGGTTTGGCCGACGCTTCCGGTGGCTGGGTTTCTCACCCTGTGGTCCAGGTGGATGGGCGGGTTGAGCAGGCTGGGGGTTAAACGCAGAATGCCCCGCCCGAGGGCGAGGCACTCCAACGTTCAGGCCGGTGTGGTGGTCGCCTCCTCGGCGAGATGCACAACACGGCTCCAGCCGAACGGTATTCCGTGAAGGCGGTAAATGCGGCCCGGGGGACACATCCACACCGGCATATGTAGTTAACCACACGGTCCGACCCCTTGTTCCCGCACGACATCCCGGTAGCGGTGTTTCGCGCCCCCGGCCTAGCCGCGCGAGGGCTGCCCGGCTCCGGCCAGCACCTCCGCGCACCCTCACATCCACTGTCCCGCGCAACCACTGTCCCTCCACGGCCATGAAGATGCCGGCCGAATCACCTCCGCGACCACGTCGACGAGAACACCATCGGCGTGGTGGCCATTCTCGACGTCACCTACACCGCGACTACGAGCCGGTCGCCGCCCTCGCCGCCGGGCGGCCGTAACGAACAGTGGTTGTCACCGACGATTTGGAGTCCGTTTCATGGTTAGTAATCCCTTTTGTGGTTTTCTCAAATGACACGTGGGCCGTGGTGAACGACAATGGGCTCATGGTCTTTTCGACTGAACGGCTGATCCTGCGGCGCTGGCGGGACGTTGATCGTGAGCCGTTCGCCGCGCTGAACGCCGATCCTCAGGTCATGGAGCATTTCCCCGCCAGGTTGACCCGCGAGGAGAGCGATCTGCTGGTGGACAGGATCGAAGCCGGATTCGAGGCGCGCGGGTTCGGCCTCTGGGCGGTGGAGGTCGCCGCCACCGGCGAGTTCATCGGCTTCACCGGCCTGGCGGTGCCCGGCTTCCGCCCCGGCGTGGAGATCGGCTGGCGACTGGCCCGCTCCGCGTGGGGGTACGGCTACGCGAGCGAGGCGGCCCGCGCCGTCCTGGCGGAAGGCTTCGAGCGGCACGACCTCCGGGAGATCATCTCCTTCACGGCCGCGGAGAACATCCGCTCTCGCGCGGTCATGCGCCGCATCGGCATGACCCACGACCCCGCCGACGACTTCGATCACCCGGCACTGCCCGACAACAGCCCCCAACGCAGACACGTCCTCTACCGAATCCACGCCCCAGCGAATTAGGACCCGCAGAGCAGTAACTCATAGACCCTCAAGCCACTGACCTCGGCGAACCCTTGGTGAGCCCGCAAGTTAATTCTCTGCGGGCCCTTTGCGCACCGACCAGAATGAGCCAGCCAGCGGGTAGCCCGCCGTTATCCGGCGCCGTTCACGCTGGCGGTGATCCTCGCCACACGTGCGCCAAGTGGGCGGCGAGAAGAGAATTGCCGGAATCAACATCATCCGCCTTGCCGACTGAGACACCCCTGTGTGCCTGGACCGGTCAGTGGGGGAGCCACTGGATGTCGTGGGTGGTGGTGCGGGGCTCGGTGAACGTCAGGAGGCGGGCGCCCTCTTCTTCGATCGCCGCCACGTCGGCGGGGGCGAGCGGGGTGAAGGGTTTGATGTGGAGGGTGGCGGTGCGGCGCTGGCGGGTGATTCGCCAGTGGGCGCCGGTGGAACCGTCGACGAGGATGATGCTGGGCATCGGGCCGTTGTCGGTGAATCCCTGGTGGAAGTATTCGGGGGTGATGAAGCGGGTGCGGTCGGCGTGGGACAGGAGCAGATTGTCGTAGTCGTAGAGGAAGCGGATCGGGGCCGGGGTGTCGGCGGGCGGGCGTGGGGCGTCGGGGAGGTCGAACAACTCCTGGCCCTGTTCGTCGCGGAAGCGGATGAGACGGTCGCCGAGCCGGGTGGTCACCTCGGCGAGGCGAGTCAGGCCGCACCAGGTCTGGATGTCCTTCACCGAGGCCGGACCGAACGCGGCAAGGTAACGCAGGACGAGTTCGTCGGGTGTGGCGTCGGTGGCCAGGGGGCGGCCGAGCCAGGCGTCGGTGGTGGTGTGGGAGGTCGCGCCGCTGCGGCCCCAGACGCCGCGCGGCGGCACCTGCACGAGCGGCAACCACATCCGGATCGCCTGGTAGAGCGCCGCCGGATCCCGCCCCGGCCACCGCTCCGCCAGCAACGTGCCCAGCTCGGACGGAGTGCGCGGCGCACTCTCCACTAACTCCCGCCCGTCCTTCGTCAAGGCCTCCCGATCGATGTCCCTGAGATGCTTGCCGAACGCGCCGTTGGTGCTGCGCTCGATGACCACCTGCACCAGCGGCCGCAACCACACCGCGTCGCGCGCGGTCACGAAATGGATCGTGGAGCGCATGACGGCGATCCGCACCGCATCCCTGCCAAGCAGCAGATCCGCGGCCTGCTCCGCCTGGAACCCGGCCAGCCGCGACCACAGCCCGACATACCAGGAGTGCGGCGTCTGCGCCTGCAACCCGACCAGATGTTCCAGCGCCGCCACGACACCCATGTCCGACCGGCCCAGCAGCAACTGCCGGGCGAGCGTGGCCCGATTGAGTTCCCGGAGCGTGAGCACGGCCATAGACCAAACGTAGACGCGCCCACCGACATAATCGCGTCACCCGCTGACCCAGTCCCTGGAGAGCCCAACAGGATGAGCAGGTCGCCGGGTTACTCTCCGCGATCCGGCACAGGGTGCTGGTTCTGTCGGTGGGGCGGCCTATTCTGCGCGGGTGAGTGTGAGCGTGATGGATGAGCGGGCGTTGAATCGCGCGCTGCTGGCCAGGCAGGGGCTGCTCGATCGGCTGGCGGGGCCGGTCGGTGCGGTGGTGGCGGCGGTGGGCGCGTTGCAGATGCAGTACTGGCCCGCGTTGCGGCCCGCTTTGTGGAGCCGGATGGAGGGGTGTCATCCGGAGGGGCCGTTTCTGGCGCATGACGTGGGGGAGTTGCTGACGGGGACCTTGCTGCGGGGGACCATTCATACCGTTACGGCGGGGGAGTATGCGGCTTATGCGGCCGTCGCGGCGGCGTCGAACGCGGGGAAGTGGTGGGCGGGGCCCGATCCCGGGCCGGGGGTGGGGGAGTTGACGGCCGAGTTGAAGGCGCATGGCGTGACGGCGCGGCCGGCGTCGGAGCTGGTGGAGTTCGTTGAGGCGTGGGTGGCGGGGAACCCAGGTGGGGTGAGCGCGGAGGAGGCCGTGCGGCAGCGGGAGTACAAGTGGTTGGCGGTCATGATGCGGGCACGGTTCGTGCGGGTGCCCGCCGACGGGATGTGGAGGGCCAGGACGCCCGCGCATTTCGTGGCCGCGCCCGGGGCCGAGGAGACCGATGTCGCGGCGGCCCTGAACAGCGTGATCCGCTGCCATTTGCGGGCGTTCGGTCCGGCCGCTGCTGAGGATGTGGCCAGCTGGATCGCCTGGAACATCACACCGGTGCGGGTCGCGCTCGAGCGCATGGATGGGCTTGTCAGGTTCGCCGATGAGACCGGGCGGGTTCTCTACGATCTGCCCGAGGCTCCCCGGCCCGATCCGGACGTCCCCGCTCCGGTGCGGCTGCTCCCATGGTTCGACAGCACCTTGCTGGCGTACGCCCCGAAGCGGCGCACCCGCATTCTTCCCGAGCAGTTCAGAGACATCGTGTACGTCAAGGCGAACGGGCAGCTCAAGCCGACTTTCCTGGTCGACGGGATGGTCGCCGGGATGTGGTCGATCGAGTTATCAAAAGGAGCGGCCACGCTCACCTTGAAACCACTCCGGCAACTCTCCGCCTCGGTCCGCAAGGAACTCATCACCGAAGCGGAGAACATGCTGGCCTACTGCCAGCCCGACGCGCGCTCTCATCACGTCGAACTGGCCTGAAAGCCGTCGATAACCCGAAATCGGAGGGTTCCAGCCAGGGCAGTCCAAAGCCGGTCCCGGCAGGCACGTGATCGCGCGCGAGCGGCCGTTTCAGCGGGTGGTGGCCGGGACGGCCAGTCAAGGGGGACAGAGCGATGGCCCCGCCCGAAGCACGCACTCGACCCGGCCTGCGGTGCTCCCCATGCATGCAGGGATGGTCCCACTTGTCGGAAACTGCCCGATATGCCGCCCTTGTGCGCCTGGGGATGGATGGGCTGGATTGGGAAATTGAGGGCGGGCCGGATGCCGCTGCGCGTCGCGTGGGTGCCCAGGGTTAGGCCGGGGGCGGTGATTGCGATGGTCCGCACGGAGGGCGGCGACCGGGATGGTCCGCACGGAGATTCGCAGTGCGGTCGGATGGGCTGGATCGGGTGATTGAGGCGGGTCAGATGCCGCGGCGCATCGCGCGGGTGCCCAGGGTTAGGCCGAGGGTGGCGACTGCGGTGGCGGCGAGTAGGCCGTACAGGAGGGAGATGTCGGTGAAGGAGCCGGCGAAGAGGGCGCGTTCGGCGTTGACGACGTAGGTGACGGGGTTGAAGGCGGCGGCTGTCTGGAGCCAGCCGGGGCCGGCGTCGACGGGGAGCAGGACGCCGGAGAGCAGGAGCAGGGGGAACATGACGAGTTGGGTGATGCCGTAGAAGAGTTCGCCGCCGGGGGCTGAGGCGATGGCCAGGACGAAGGAGAGCGCGCCGAGGCCGACGCCGAACACGACCAGCAGGGCCAGGCCGGCCAGGACTCCCGCCGCGTTGGGCTGGAATCCCAGCGGGATGGACAGGCCGATGATCAGCGCGGACTGGGCGAGCAGGACGACGAACTCCTTGAGGGTGCGGCCGATCAGCATCGCCGTGCGGTTGAGCGGGGTGACCAGCATGCGCTCCATGGAGCCGCCGATCAGCTCGACGAGGAGCATGTATCCGGCCATCATCGGGCCGGACAGGCACATCATGATCAGGATGCCGGGGACGAACCACTGCCAGGGCGCGTCGCCGAGGTCGGTGTTGCCCGACAGCAGCGGGCCGAACAGGAACAGGAACAGCAGGGGCTGCATCATCGTGAAGAGCAGCCCCAACGGGTCGCGGAAGGTAGGCGCGATCTCCCGCTGGAAAACGGTCACGGTGTCACGGACGAATGGCATGGTCATCCCTTCAATGGGGGGCCTCGGCTGATCGGGGATTCCGGAATCGCGCCAAGTCCGAGATTCCGGGAAGCGAGCCAGGGTGGGGGATCCCGGCCGGATCCAGCGGGCAACGGGCGGTCCTGGCGGGTTAAGGCGGTTCGCGCGGTTCTGACGAATGAAGGGGGCTTGCGCGGTTCTGGCGGGTTAGGCGGGGGCGCCCGGCGGCCGTCAGCATCGCCCGCGGCGCGAGGCCGCGCGCCGGGGCTCCGCCGGGGCTGCACAGCGGTCAGCCGACCGGCTCGCGCGGGTTCTAGACCGGTGTGGGAGTGGTGGTGCTTTTGTCCTTGGCAGGACCGGTGGGGTCGGCTGAGGTGGGGTTGGTGGTTTCGGATTCGCGGAGGCTGCGGCCGGTGAGGGCGAGGAAGACGTCGTCCAGGGTGGGGCGGGAGGTTTCCGCAGAGGTGGCTTTCGTTCCGGCTGATTCCAGGGCGCGGAGGTATTCCGGCAGTGCGGTGCCGGCATGGGCCACGCGGAGCCGGACGACGTCGCCGGTGACGGTGGGCGCGGAGCCGGTCATGCGTTCGGCAATGGTGGCCGCGCGGGCGGTGTCGGATTCGGTGGCGAGGGTGATGGTGATGCGGTCACCGGCGAGGTCGCTTTTGAGCTGCGCCGCGGTGCCGTCGGCGATGATGCGGCCGTGATCGATGATGATCACGCGTTCGGCCATGCTGTCGGCCTCCTCCAAGTAGTGGGTGGTGAGAAAGAGGGTGGTGCCGTGGTCGGCGCGCAGGCGGAGGATGTGCTCCCAGATGTTGGCGCGGCTCTGCGGGTCCAGGCCGGTGGAGGGTTCGTCCAGGAACAGCAGCCCGGGCCGGTGCACCAGGCCGAGCGCGATGTCCAGGCGGCGGCGCTGCCCGCCGGAGAGCGTGCCGGGTTTCCGGGCGGCCAGCGCTTCCAGGTCCAGCTGGGCGAGGACCTCGTCGGCGCGGGCCCGGGCCTCGGTTCGGGTGAGGCCGTAGCAGCGGCCCTGGGTGACGAGCTCGTCGCGGACGCGGAAGTTCTCCCCGGCGCCGTTCTTCTGCCCGATGTATCCGATCCGGGCCCGTACGGCGCCGGGGTTCTTCACGATGTCGTGACCGGCCACGGTGGCGGTCCCGGACGTCGGCGGCAGCAGCGAGGTGAGCATGCGCAGGCTGGTGGACTTGCCCGCCCCGTTCGGGCCGAGAAACGCCACCAGCTGTCCGGCTTCGACGTCGATGTCGATGCCGCGTACCGCTTCGACGGCGCCGCCCTTGATCTTGAAGCTGCGGGTCAGTCCGCGGGCATGGATCATCGCCCCTCCTCGGGGTGAAAAGTGTGGGCATGGCGAAGAAAGCCCTGGTCGGGGCTGTTTGGTGGAGTTAATCCATCCTTGACCAGCCAAAGCCGCTTTGGCAAACGTGTAACATACATTCACGTTTTGCCTGACCTGCGGAAACACGCTTTCCTCAGCAGCGGCGTGATCGGCGACACCAACCGGGATCAGACCGTTGACCTGCGCATTCGCGGCCAATCCAAAAAAAATCCGAAGAAATTCCGCCAGCCACCGCGCCGCACGCCCGTCAGGGCCGCCGCAGACCTATACCGAGCTGGTAAATCGCGGTCTATGCCCGTGTCTGAGCTGTTGGCTTGACCAACAAGTACCGTCGGCTGTGTGGCGGCCCCGCGCCGCCCGTACCAGCTGGATCCTCCAAGAGGAGAGCCGCGCATGAGCGAGGTCCGCATCACCCACATCGGCGGCCCGACGGCCCTGATCGAGGTAGGGGAATGGCGGCTGCTGACCGACCCGACGTTCGACCCGCCCGGGCGGCGGTATTTCTTCGGTCTGGGGACGAGCTCGCACAAGGTGGCCGGTCCGGCGCTCCCGGCCTCGGAGCTGCCGCCGATCGACGCGGTCCTGCTCAGCCACGACCATCACGGCGACAACCTGGACGAGGCCGGGCGCGGGCTGCTGCCGTCGGCGCGGGTGGTGATCACGACGGTGTCGGGGGCGCGGCGGCTGGGCGGCAGGGCGCGCGGGCTGAAGCCGTGGACGGCGACGAGGCTGGAGGCGCCGGGCCAGCCGACGCTGGAGATCACCGCCACCCCGGCCCGGCACGGCCCGCCACTCAGCCGCCCCCTCACCGGCGAGGTGATCGGTTTCGCGCTGACCTGGAAGGGCCAGCGCCACGGCGCGCTGTGGATCTCCGGCGACACCGTGCTCTACGACGGCGTGCGGCAGGTCGCCGGCCGGTTCCAGGTCGGCACCGCCCTGCTGCACCTGGGCGGCGTGCGATTCCCGATCACCGGCCCGGTCCGCTACACGATGACCGCCCGCGACGCCGTCGAACTCTGCGGCCTGATCCGCCCGATGACGGCGATCCCGATCCACTACGAGGGCTGGCGCCACTTCCAGCAGGGCCGCGACGCGATGGAACGCGAGTTCGCCCGCGCCCCGGAGGACATCCGCAGCCGCATTCACTGGCTCCCGGTGGGCGTGACGACGGCTGTCACCGCCTGATCGTCCTGGGCGGAGGCGGCGACATGGCAGGCGCCCCGGCCTTCGGCGCGCAGCACGACCCTGCCCCCGCAGATCCGCAGCGCGAGCTCGGTGTCGTCGCTCGGCTCGGCCAGACCAACGGCCGCGGCGAGCTCGCCCTGATCGACCACGATCCGCACGTCCGGCCACGCCGCCGGGGGAAAGGCCTCGCGCAGGCAGGCGCTCAACTCGGCCACGACCAGCCGGGCCAGCGGCGCGAGCTCGTCGGGATCGCCGGTGACGAGGATCGCGGTGACCGGCGACCCGGCGCGCACCGCCTCCTCGACGGCTTCGAGCCGGTTCAGGCCGAGCACCGCGACCACCCCGTCCCGGTCCAGCCGCGCGGGCCCGCCGCTCAGCAGATCCTTCGCGTACGGCGCCGCCCACGCCTCGTCCACGGCCCGTACGGCGGGAATCCAGGGCAGCACGGGCCACCAGTCGCCGAGATCGAGCCCGGCCAGCCGCTCGCACACCCCGACCACGTCGAACGGCTCGACGAAGCCGGGTGCGGCGGCCGACAGCTGGCGCGCGCCGTGCAGGGCCGCCAGGACGGTCCCGGCCAGCCGGACCCGCCGGCCGGAGGCGCCCTCCAGGCGTTCGAGGGCGAGGCCGAGCAGGATGGCGTCGAGTTTCAGCAACTGCGCGTACGGCCGGCGGGTGCGCTCCTCGGCGAGGATCTCGGGATGCAGGTCGCGGGTGAGCCGGGCCGATTCGGGTTCGTCGGGCAGGGGGAGGCGCGCCAGCCAGGCCCTGGCCAGCGCCGCGAGCGCCTCCCGCCCGTCGCGGACGGCCTCCGGCGGCGGCACCCGGGGGCCCTGTTCGGCGAGGTCGGCCAGGACGGCGAAGTAGAGGGCGCGCTTGCCGGGAAAGTTGGAGTAGACCGCGCCGCGGGTGAATCCGGCCCGGTCGGCGATGAGGTCGATCTTGGCGCCGCGGAAGCCGCGCTCGGCGAACTCCTGGCGGGCGGCGGTGAGGACCTTGTCCCGGTTGCGTGCCTGAAGTTGCGCCCGGCTGAGCCGACCCAATCGTCCTCCTTGCCGGATTGTCCCGGTTTTTCGTGCCGCGTTGCCGTACCCTCGTATCCAAGATACCGTCGCCATCTGGATGATGGGATCATTTGAGGAGACTCGTGGCGCGCATGGGTGAGGGCGGCGACCTGCTGAAGTGCACGTTCTGCGGGAAGAGCCAGAAGCAGGTCAAGAAGCTCATCGCCGGGCCTGGCCGGATCTGCATCTGCGACGAGTGCGTGGAGTTGTGCAACGAGCTCATCGAGGAGGAGCGGCAGGAGTCGGCCGGGTCCGAGCGGCCCGAGCTGCCCAAGCCGCGCGAGATCTTCGACTTCCTGGCGCAGTACGTGATAGGCCAGGATCGCGCGAAGATGGCCCTGTCGGTGGCCGTTTACAACCACTATAAGCGGGTCCAGGCCGGGAAGCCCGGGGACGAGGTCGAGCTCGGCAAGTCCAACATCCTGCTGATCGGGCCGACCGGCAGCGGCAAGACGTACCTGGCGCAGACGCTGGCGCGGATGCTGAACGTGCCGTTCGCCATCGCCGACGCCACCGCGCTGACCGAGGCCGGATATGTCGGCGAGGATGTGGAGAACATCCTGCTCAGGCTGCTGCAGGCGGCCGACTTCGACGTGAAGCGGGCCGAGACCGGGATCATCTACATCGACGAGATCGACAAGATCTCGCGCAAGAGCGAGAACCCGTCGATCACCCGGGACGTGTCCGGGGAGGGCGTGCAGCAGGCGCTGCTGAAGATGCTGGAGGGCACCACGGCGAGCGTGCCGCCGCAGGGCGGGCGCAAGCACCCGCACCAGGAGTTCATCCAGATCGACACCGCCAACGTGCTGTTCATCGTCGGGGGCGCGTTCGCGGGCCTGGAGAAGATCATCGAGCAGCGGGCCGGGCGTAAGGGCGCGGGGTTCGGGGCGACGCTGCGCACCCGCGAGAAGAAGGACGGCCTCGCCGAGGTGATGCCCCAGGATCTGGTGAAATTCGGGCTGATCCCGGAGTTCGTCGGGCGGCTTCCCGTCATCTCCACCTTCCAGCCGCTGGACCGCACCGCGCTGGCCCGCATCCTCACCGAGCCGCGCAACGCGCTCATCAAGCAGTACCAGCGGCTGTTCGAGATGGACGGCGTGGAACTCGAGTTCGCCGAGGACGCCGTCACCGCCATCGCCGAGCAGGCCCTGCTGCGCCGCACCGGCGCCCGCGCCACCCGCGCCATCCTGGAAGAGGTCCTGCTCAACGTCATGTACGAGGTGCCCAGCCGCGACGACGTGGCCCGCGTGGTGGTCACCCGCGACACGGTGCTGGACAACGTCAACCCCACCCTCATCCCCCGCGACCACCGCGCCTCCGGCCACCGGGAGAAATCCGCCTGAGGCCCTACGATCGGCAGGGTGAAAAGCGACCCCGTGGTCGAGGAGCTGCTGCGCGAGCTCGCGCCGCAGGTGCTGGGCGTGCTCATCCGCCGGTACGGCCGCTTCGACGCCTGCGAGGACGCCGTCCAGGAGGCGATGCTGGCGGCGGCCGTGCAGTGGCCCGGCGAGGGCGTGCCGGACAGCCCGAAGGGCTGGCTGATCACGGTCGCCGTGCGCCGCCTGACCGACCAGTGGCGGAGCGAGGAGGCCCGCGCCCGCCGGGAGCAGACTCTCGCCGCGATGACCCCCACCGAAACCGACACTTCCGATATGTCCGGCCAGGATGACACGCTGACCCTGCTGTTCCTGTGCTGCCACCCGGCCCTGTCGGCGCCGTCGCAGATCGCGCTCACCCTGCGCGCCGTCGGCGGCCTGACCACGGCCCAGATCGCGCACGCCTTCTTCGTGCCGGAGGCGACCATGGCGCAGCGCATCAGCCGCGCCAAGCAGCGCATCAAGGCCACCGGCAGCGAGTTCCGGCTGCCACCCGAGGGGGAACGCGAGGAACGGCTGCGCGTGGTCCTGCACGTGCTGTACCTGATCTTCAACGAGGGCTACACGGCCACCTCGGGCCCCGAGCTGGCCAGCGCCGAGCTGACCGGGGAGGCGATCCGGCTGACCCGGGCCGTGCACCGGCTGCTGCCCGAGGACGGGGAGGTGACCGGGCTGCTGGCGCTGATGCTGCTCACCGACGCCCGCCGCCCCGCTCGCACCACCGCCGACGGCGGCCTGATCCCGCTGGCCGACCAGGACCGCGGGCTGTGGGACCAGGCTGCCATCGCGGCCGGGGTCGAGCTGCTCACCTCGACGCTGAGCCGCTCCCCGCTCGGGCCCTACCAGCTGCAGGCCGCCGTCGCGGCGGTGCACGACGAGGCCCCGCGCGCCGAGGACACCGACTGGCCGCAGATCCTCGGCCTGTACGAGCTGCTCGCCCGCCTGTCACCCGGCCCCATGGTGACCCTCAACCAGGCGATCGCCGTGGCCATGGTGCACGGGCCCGCCGCCGGCCTGGCCATGCTGGAATCCCTGGACGGCGACACGCGGGTGAGCGGCCACCACCGGCTTGAGGCGGTTCGCGCGCACCTGCTGGAGATGTCCGGCGACCTGCCCGCCGCCCGCGCCCGCTACCGCGAGGCCGCCCGCCGCACCACCAGCCTGCCCGAGCGGCGCTACCTCCAGGCGCGGGCCGCCCGGCTGGCCGGCGACTGAACCGCTGACGCGGGCCCGGCGGATTGTGCTCGCCGGCGCGGGCTCCACTACTGTGAGGCGTAGGCCGTGACTGGCGCTGAGGTGGAGCACCACCGGGGAGCGGCCGCCGTTCTCGGGAAGTGCCGTGCGCCTGGGCCACAAGCAGCAGCACGCAGCCATGTCCAGGAGAACTCGTGACGCAGACCGCCCGTTTGATGGATGGCGCCGGACTCGCCGGCCGGATCGTCGAGGAGTGCACGTCGAGAGCGGCCGCCCTCACCGAAAGCACCGGCCAGGCGCCGTGCCTGGCGACCGTGCTGGTCGGAGCGGATCCGGCCTCGGTGACGTACGTGCGGATGAAGCGCTCCCGCAGCGCGGAGGCCGGCATCGTGTCCCGGCACGTCGAACTTCCCGCCACGACCACGACCAAGGAGCTGGTCGGCGCCATCACCGCGCTGTCGGAGGATCCGGCGGTGCACGGCATCCTGCTGCAGCATCCGGTCGGGGAGCACATCGACGAGCGGGCCGCGTTCGAGGCCATCGCCCCGGAGAAGGACGTCGACGGCGTCACCATGCACTCCTTCGCCGCGATGAGCTTCGGGCTGCCGGGCTTCCAGTCCTGCACGCCGGGCGGCATCATGCGGCTGCTGGACGCCTACGACGTCGACCTCACCGGCAAGCACGCCGTCGTGGTGGGCCGCAGCGCGATCCTCGGCAAGCCCGCCGGGATGCTGCTGCTGGACCGCAACGCCACCGTCACCTACTGCCACTCCCGCACCAGGGACCTGAGCTCGATCGTCAAGCAGGCCGACGTGCTGGTGGCCGCGGTGGGCCGGGCGCGCTTCATCCACGGCGACGACATCAAGCCGGGGGCCGTGGTCATCGACGCCGGATACAACGCCGGGAACGTCGGCGACGTCGACTTCGACAGCGCGAAGACCCGCGCGAGCCTCATCACCCCGGTCCCGGGCGGGGTCGGCCCCATGACCATCGCCGTGCTGCTGGCCCAGACGGTCGACGCCGCGGAACGGCAGCTAGGCCCGTTTTCCGTAGGTGGGGATGATTGGGGCATCTTCGGCGCGGCTTGTTGATCGTGGCAGTCCGAGCCGGTAGTTCCTGAGCCTCGTGAGACAACCAGCGCAGTTCGGCGGCCCGAGT
>NZ_JBDPLV010000139.1:0-12995 GCF_039871605.1 Acrocarpospora sp. B8E8
GCGCGAACTCCTCCATCGAGGGCGCGCTCGAAGACGCGGATTCCTCGATCACGAACAGCGATCATGCCGGACTCCGGCGAGACGATCAAACCGGCGACACCAAGATCAGGAGGTGTGAATGGTTACCGGCACGTGGCTACGGACGGTTATCTGTCAGTGGCCTGGTCACAGCCTCGGCTACTGACATAAAGCCTGGCGCCAGACAGTGTTGTCTGGCGCGCCTCAAGTTGATAGTGCGCACCCGTAGTTGATAGCGAAATGACAGTACGGGGGTTCTAGTTGATAGCGTAGCCCGCTCCTGCGGCGCTGGACAGTGACGTCCACGTGAGCCCAGCCTGTCCTGACCAGCGTTGGAGTGCGGGTCACGAAGGCATTCGCCGGCGGCCGCGGGCGGCCCACGGCAGCCGGACCTTGATGCCCGCCAAGACGGCGCGAAGGTGTGGGCTGTCGGCGGCCTGGCCGGGCTTCCTGGACGACATCGACATCCCGGATGACATCCGTCCCGAATGCACCTGGACAACCGACCCCGGCACCTTCATCTGCACCACCAACCCAGAACCCCTCGGCCGGACCGATGAGATCCTCCCCCCGGCCCCCCCCAGGACCAGGGCGAATGGTGCCTCGGCTGTCCCGGCACTCTCCCCGAAATCCCGGAAGACTTGCCGCCGTACGTCGTCGTCGGCGGAGGCTTCGGCGGATTCGGCCCCGGCATCCTGTTCCCCCCAGAAATCGGAGGCCCTGGGGGCTTTGCCGAA
This sequence comes from Acrocarpospora sp. B8E8, assembly GCF_039871605.1. Classification (NCBI taxonomy): domain Bacteria; kingdom Bacillati; phylum Actinomycetota; class Actinomycetes; order Streptosporangiales; family Streptosporangiaceae; genus Acrocarpospora; species Acrocarpospora sp. B8E8. The sequence goes on from NZ_JBDPLV010000139.1 coordinate 756, forward strand.
ACGAGTGCCCCCTCGTCCTGCTCACTCCATGCGACGGCACCCGCACTCACTATGACACTGATGGAGACGGTGCCCCGAACTCGGTCGATGCCGACGATAATGGCGATGGCATATTGGATGTGGCGGAGGAGGCCGAAGAAAGCGAGACGAACGCTACCGAAGACCTCGACCAACGTCAGACCGACGAAGACGATGACGATAATGTATCCTTCAAGAAGGTCAAGGAAAGGCGCCTCGAAAAGGAGCTTGACGAAAAGTACGGAACCAATCCGCACGAACTGAAGGAAGACGAACTCGGACGAGGTGCCAAGATTGCGCGTTTCGATGTGTATCATGGATCGGACGGCTATTATTGGCTCAGTAAGGATGGCAAGGCGAGAATTCAGACCGATTACAGGTGGGACTGAACTACCGTGTTTCGAATATCTCTTCGTCTGGTCAGCGACTCCGGAGATCCGGACGAGGTGTCGCTTGCCACCGACGTCGTCCCGGAGAAAACGGAGAAAGCCGGGGAGATGTCGCCCAGAACCGGAAATCCTTATAAGTTCAGCCAGTGGACGGCAAGGATCGGGCCACAGAGAATCGCCGGAAGTCCGGATGACGCCTTCCACGAATTGGCCTCCTGGGGCCTGCCCACGGCCGAGGCCATCCGAAAACTGGTGGCCGAGGGATGCTGGGAGGCCACCTTGATGATCGTTCAAGAATTCCGCGATCCAGAGAACGTATTCGAAAAAGGCATCTCAATGGACCCGAAGATAATAGAATGGCTGGCCGCGTCCGGAGCTGGAGCGGACATCGATCAGTACATTCTCTATGAATAGATCTACACGGATCCAGATATTTCGCCATCTTCAGCAATTACCTGCCCGAGCGTATTGATCTTGTCTTCTGCCCGCTCGAAACGAGGCTCGCCCCTGTGGGGCTCGAATACTCGGATTTGGCTATGCGACCTGGGAGTATTCGTTGATCAGCCCGCCGAGGACCGTGCGTCGGGTGACGCGTCCCTGCTCGAAGCTGATCGCCTCAGGGCTCGGGGTCCGGCGGGCGTTGGTGCAGGGATCGGTGCGGCCGGTGCCAGTTGTAGTGCTGGATGTACTCGGCGAGGACTGTCCGCAGGTGTCGTTCGTTGAAGATGAGCATGCGGTCGGTGCACTCGCGGCGTACCGTGCCTACCCAGCGCTCGGCATAACAATTCGCGACCGGCGCCCGTGGAGAAGTCTGCAGGACTCTTATCCCGATCGAGGCGAACACCGTATCGAAGTCGGCGACGAATTTGCTGTCCCGGTCGCGGAGCAGGAACGTCATCTGGCCGATCCAGCCGTCGGCGTCCAGCAGCAGGTTGCGGACCCGCTGGACCATCCATGCCCCGGTCGGGTGCGCCGTTACCCCGACGAGGTGTACTCGCCGGGTGGCGACCTCGATCACGAACAGCACGTAGACGCGTTTCAGGAATATGGTGTCGACGGTGAAGAAGTCGCAGGCCAGCATGGTCTTGGCCTGCGCGGTGAGGAACTGCTTCCACGTCGGCCCGGATCGGCGCGGTGCCGGATCGACACCGGCCTTCTTCAAGATGAGCCATACGGTGCTGGGAGCCAGTTTGTAGCCCAGGCCGACCAACTCCCCATGAACACGCCGATGCCCCCACGTCGGATTCTCGGCCGCCAGACGCAGGATGAGCGCGCGAATCTCGTTGGAGATCGGTGGACGGCCCGGCCGGCGCTGCGGGTAGGTCCACTTTCGCCGGACCATGTCGCGGTGCCAGCGCAACAGCGTGGCCGGGGTGACCACGAACGCCGGCCACCGGATCCGGGGCAGCAGCCGCGACAGCACCGCCAGCAGCGCCCGGTCCGCAGGCGAGGGCCGCATCGGACCGGTCTGGCGGCGCAGGACGGCAAGCTGATGGCGAAGGACGAGTATCTCGACGTCCTTACTGGTGCCGGTACGTAGCCGCAGCAGCAAGAACTGGCCGAGCTGAACCAGCGAGAGGTAGAGCAGCGAGACGAACACGAGTCGCGATCCTGCTAGACGAGCCATCCTGATCGTGTGACAACATCGCAGGTCACAGCCCCGAATCGGATTTTCGGACCCGACAGGGCCATGTCGGTGTAGCGGAGTAGCGCGAAGCAGGCAAGTAAGCGAAGAGGTTGCGAGCTTCGCAGTCGTCCGTCCGCGTTGCGCATTTGATCATTCGCCAAAGTATGGAGTCGCTGCGACATCGCAGGCTCATCGCAACATGCAGCTTGACCTGCACGGATGAATTTTCGGCACGCGCACAGTTCGTCCTGTGGGCACCCGAGTCTGTCACCGGCCTGTGTGCAAGTGGGCGGCCCACATCGACGGATGGTCGGGCCACGCGCGCGACAGCCGTACCACGGCTTCGTGCAGGGCGGTGGCGCACATGTCGACGTCGTATGCGCTTCTTTCCAGGGATTCGTACAGGTAGCTGGCGACCCGGAGTGATATTCGGTCGGGGACCGGCCACAGGGTACCGATGACATGGTCGTAACCCGCCAGCTGGAAGCCCGACATGACGTGGATCGCCTCGTCTGCGAGCCCGGGTGCTCCTCGCGCGGTCCCGCACGCCGACAGGAACGCCAGCTCCGCCTCGTCCAGCCGCAGCCTGTACAGATCCGCCACGGTCAGTGGTGCGAGAAGATGGTCGTGGACGAGCAGTCGGCTCATCGAGGGATCGTCCAGATCGATGTGCGCATGGCAGGCGAAGTGCGCCCAGGGGTGTTTCGAAACGGCGGCCAGGACAGTCGCGCGGAGCGCGTCCTCGCCGGTCAGCGTCGTGACCCGGCCGCTCATGGCGCGATTGAAGACCGCCACCTCCTTGTGTGCTGCGGGAAGGTCCCGCTCCTGTGGCGTGCGGGGCATGGAGACCGCCAGTCCGTGAGGCGGGGAGTGCTCCCGGGTGCGTCGCCGCCTGTCTCGCGTGTGCAGTAGAGCTCTGACGGTCGCCGTATAGGACGAGACGGCCCTATTCAGCGCGGAGCGCCCACCCTCCACCCCGGTGTCGCCGTAATGTCCCGCGGCGTGCAGGGGCAGCAGGGACAGCAGGCCGGTCGGGCACCACCATATCCGGGTGGGGGCGGGCCCCCTTCCCGAGCCGAGGTGGTCGAAGACCGGCCCCGCGATGGCGTCCCACAGCCAGGCGAGGGTCGTGCTGAGGGCTGACTCGCACTCCGCCCTGGTCCGGGTGTGTTCGCGGTTTTGGATCTCCTCCAGCGCCTCGACGAAGCCGACTGCCTGTTCGTGCACGATATCGGGGGTGACGCCGGGAAGCGGCACCGACTCAACCCCCGAGGTGGTAAGAATCAGGGCGTCGCATCCGTATCGGCTGACGTTGACGAGGACGACCGGGCCGTCGCGGGCGGCCACGAGCAGCTCGCGGCCGCGCGGCGGCAGCAGGAAGCGTGTGAATCTCGGGTCCGCGCGAATCCGCTCGACCAGGTCTTCCAGTTCCATCGCGAGTGCCTGGCGCCCCGACGGGTGGATGCGGGCCTGATCCGGACCGATGGGGGGCCCGGCGTTTTCCGGTCTCGCATCCAGCATCACGCAAAGCCGTTCGAAGCGCTCGGCCATCTCGGGCGCGTGGGCGGCGAGGCTCGTAAGGTCCGTGCGGGTTTCCAGTGCCTGCTGGAGCAGCACGCCACGGCCTTGTTCGAGTACAGTGAGCGCCGCCTCCGGCCCGGCGGCACGCAGAGCGCACGCTGCGGCATCGGAGGCGAGGCCGGGGAGGTGGGAGAGCTCGAACTCCTGGTCGGAGCGGTTGAGCCGGCGCGGGGTGAGTCGGCCGAGCAGATTCACCGCCAGCGAGAGGGCCTCGTGTGCCGACTTCATGTTCTCGGCGGTGACAGCGGCATCGGCCCATTCGGCTGCGGCCCGGATTCGGATTCGGGGCGTCGCGGACCACGAATTGGCGGCCTCTCGCAGCGTGTTCTGCGCTTCGGCGAGGTGCTCTGCGGAGGTCGCGGCGCGGTGCAGGGCGATGCCTAGGTGGATGAGGCGCCGGGCCCGGTCCGGCAGAGCGTCCGAGGTGGCCGCGACCGAGCGGCGGGCGGCGTCGAGAGCCTCGTCGAGGTCCTGCCTGTCGGGTTTGGGACCGGCTGGCCGGTCCCAGCGGAGCAGCAGCAGTCCGGCATGGTTGGTCAAGTAGAGGGAATGGGCGGGGGACCCGTGCGGCTCGGCTGCCACCGCTTGGCGGAGACCGTCCACCGCGGCATCGAGGCTGTCCTGGTCTCCAGTGAAGGAATAGCGCATGACCAGGGCAGCACTGAGGTTGGCAAGGGCCACAGGGCCGGCCGATCCCCCGTGCCGGACGGCGGCCCGCGCGATGTCCACGACCTCGTCGATGTCGGTCCGCAGCCGTGTCCGCTCGGCCACCCCGCGCAGCGCGCCCGCCAGGTTGGCGAGGTAGCCTGCGCGCTCCGGATGGTCTTCGGAGATCTCGTTGACCGCCGATCTGATGGCCGTGGCCGCCGCTGTCAGGTCATCGCCGTGGCCTGTCTGGTCGTGGCGTTCGGTCAGGGCCAGACCGAGATTCGACAACCGGCCCGGCCGTTCGGGGTGACCTGCGGGGGTGGCGGCGATGGCGGTCTGGTCGAGTTCGATGGCCTCGTTGAGATCGCGCAGTTCGCCCGTCGCTTCGAAGCGGATGAGCAGCGCCGCGCCCAGGTTCGCCGTGCAGGTCGGCCGGTTCAGGTCGCTTTCTGCCATGCGGGTGAGCGCGTGGCGGAACAGGGAGATGGCATGGTCGATGTCTTGGAACCCACCGCGACGGCCGTAGCGTGCCTGTAGGGCGACGCCGAGGATGGCCTCGCGCGCGGCTTCTTCCGGGTGATCGATGGGCAGCACGTCGACGGCCTGCCGGGCGAGGTCTACGGACTCGTCGAGCAGGCTGTCGGACTCGACGAGGCCGGCAAACTGGCCGAAGGAGAGGCTGAGCTGGGACAGCCGGACGCTGAGGTCGGGATGGTGCGCCGGAGTGCCTGCCACGGCGGCCTGCCCCGCCTCCACCGCTTCGACGATGTCCTCCGGGCGATGGGTACGGGCGTAGCGGGTCCTGAGGATGCTGCCCAGATTGGCGAGCATGTCCGGACCTGCCGTGAGCTGGGCGGAGCGCCGTGCCAGCTCGACCGCCCGGTCCAGATCGTCTTGCTGGTCGGTGAGTTTGAAGCGGTGCCGCATCGCCAGGGCCAGGTTGGCGATCCGGCCGGGGTCCTCGCGGCCGGCTGCGGAATCCAGCTCCACGGCCTCCTCCGCGAGCGTCAGCGCATGCTCCAACTCGGCGCGCCGGCTGCCGGCCTCGTACGAGACCAGCAGCGCTGAGGTGAGATTCATCAGAACGCTCGCCCGCCGGGGATGAAAGCGCGCGAGTTCGGCCGCCGTGTGGCCGGCTTGGACCGCCTCTTCGAGAGCGGCGGCGTCCCCGGTCCGCTTGGCGCTCTCACACAGGGCCACGCCGAGAACGGACCATCTCAGCGGCAGATTCGGGGAATTCGGCGCAGTCAGCTCCAGGGCGGACCGAGCCGCCTCGACAGAGCGAGCCAGATCCTCCTCCCGGCCATCTTCGCCGTACCTGGTGTACAGCGCCATGCCGAGGTTGGATGTCATCTCCGGAAGGTCCGGTTCGTCGCGGGGAGCCCTGCCGACGGCGTCCTCCAGCATCGTCACGCACCTCGTCAGGAGCGCCCCGCTGCCGGTGCGGCGGGCGATCGGCAACAGTGCCATCGCGTGGTCATGAGCCTGGACGGGAGCGTCGTACGTGGCCTGGGTTGTCTGGGAGAAGAAGTCAGCGATGAATTGGGGGATTCGCTCCGGGCACATCTGGAACACCGGGGCCAGCACCGCAGCGGCGGCCTGCAGGTCTTCCTGCCTGCGGTCCTCAGGCAGCACCGCCAACCGGCACCAGTAGAACCAGCCCGCCTTCAACCGATCTTCGATCTCATCGGCGGGGAGGGCGGCGAGCAGGTCGGCCATTTCCAGATCGATCTTCGGATCGAGGATCTGCTGGGGCCGCTGCGCGGCAAAGCGCCTCACCCATGATTCAAGGGGTTGTGACCCTTCCATGCCAGCCAGAATTACACACCGGCGGACGATCGGCTGTCGTTGACCGACATCACCGGACATCCACCGGGGCGGGGGAAAGCGTACTGCGCGGCCGTGATGGACGCATCCCCGGCGACACTGTCGGTCCGCAGTCGCAACAGCAAGAACTGGCCGAGCCGAACCAGTGAGAGATAGAGCAGCCAGACAAACACGAGTCGCGATCCTGCCAGACAGACCATTCTGATGGTGCGACAACATCGCAGGTCACAACCCCGAATCTGGGTTTCGGACCCGACACGCCGCTGATAGATTTCGATGTTTGGGATTCTCCGACCCGATGAGGGTCCGTAATGTCGGCCGTGTGGAAATCGCGCTCTCTCTGGTGGGAACGATCGCGGGTGCCGCCGCGGTCATCGTCGCGATCATTCAGCTGCGCAGGACACCGAGGTTGCCCCGCGTATCGCCCGGAGACCAGGGGCCTGCCGCCCCGGGGACGGTGCGGCTGCCGGCCGTGCTGGCCGCGCCGATCGGCCGGCTTCCCGAGGTCAGGGGCAGGCAGGAGCTGATGCACGATTTCCGGCAGGTCCTGGCCCAGCGGGACGGCCGGTTCCTGGTGGTCACGGGAATGGGCGGGGTGGGTAAGACGACGGCCGCGCTGGCCTTCGCCGAGGAACTCCTCGATGCCGGCCGGAGCGTGTGGTGGCTTTCCGCGGTCGACGCGCTGACGCTCACCGACGGGTTTCTGGAACTCGCCGTGGCGCTGGGGATCACTCGTGGGGAGATAGAGGCGGCCAGGGCCGGCCGTACGAGTCCTGCCGATCTGGTTTGGTCGTGCCTGGAGTCCTGGTCGGACTGGGTGCTCTTCGTAGACAACGCCGACGACATCGACGCGCTGACCATCGGCGGTGCCGAAGCGCGTGACGGAACCGGGTGGCTGCGACCGTCCTCCTCGGGGCTGATCATCGTCACCAGCCGTATCTCGGATCAGGAAGCCTGGGGCAGATTCGGGCGGGTGGTGAAGCTCGGGTCGTTGAGCGCTGACGATGGTGCCCAAGTGCTTCTGGATCTCGCGCCGGACGCCGGAACCCGCGACGAAGCAGTCCTTCTCGCCGACACGCTGGGCGGTCTGCCGCTCGGGCTGCGCCAAGCCGGTGCCTTCCTGGCCTCGCCATTCGCGCAGCCGTCCTCGTTTGCGGAGTATAGGCAGGCCTTGCCCGTGCCCTTCCTCCAGTTGATGGGCACCCGTGTCGTGGCAACCTGGAAGGTTTCTCTGGACGCTTTGGCAGGCCGGGGGATTCCGCAGGCGCGGCCGCTGCTCCGGGTGCTGGCGTGCTTCGCGCCCTCGGTGGACGTACCGAGGGATCTGCTCAAGCTGGAGGTGCTTACGCGCCTGTGTGATCCCGGTGACCCGAACGCCGTCCGGGTCGGCCTCGACGCTCTGCTGGCAACCGGCCTCGTGGATAGCCACGGCCGAGGCTCGGTCGTGGTGCATCCGCTCGTCGCCTATGCCTGCCGTTTGGACCTCGCCCCGGAGATCACCCGGGCCGCGGCGGTGCTGTTGTGCGGGGCGGCGGACGGGCTCCGTACCGACGATCCCGGATCCTGGCCATCGTGGCTGGGTCTCCTCCCCCACCTGCGCGACTTGTTGGCTGCGCGTACCGTGCCTTTCGACGAGGAGGGTCTCGTCGCGCTCGCCAAGGCGGCTGACCTGGTCGGCGCGATGCTGACCCGGTCGGGCCAGAATCGGGAAAGCGAGGTTCTCGTCCGAGCGGCGTTCGAGCGGACGTCCCTTCTCAGCGACAACCACCCGCAGCGGCTGGCCCTGCGTTATCGCATCGCCGATGTGGAGCGAGTGCACGGCAGGCATCACGCCGTACAGCAGACGCTTGAGGAGTTGCTGGCGGACCAGGTCCGCCTTCTGGGTGCCGACGCGCCAGCCGTTCTCGCCACGCGCGGCAACATCGCATGGGCGCTGGCCGCGCACGGGCACCTGGTCGAGGCCGAGGCGCGCTACCGCGCACTGCTGGAAGATCACGTGCGGATCTTCGGCCCCGACCATCCCGAAACTCTCACCGTCCGCCACAACATCGCCTGGACCATCGCCATGCGGGGACGGTCGGTCGACGCGGAACGGCTACTTAACGACATCCTCGCTGAACAGGTACGGATTCTGGGCGCCGAGCATCCCGACACGATCAGCACTCGTCACGATGCGACGCGGGCGATCGCGTCGCAGGGACGGTTCGAGGAGGCCGAGTCCCGGTTTCGGAAGATCTACGAGGATCGTCTCCGGATTCTGGGTGCCGACCATCCCGACACGATCAGCACCCGTCATGAGCTCGCGCGAATGATGGTCGAGCGGGGTGATGCCGCTCAGGCCGAAGCCCTGTTCAAGGAGGTCCTCCGCGACCGGCGACGTATCCTCGGGCCCGACCACCCCGGCACCCTGGCCGCGCGGTACGCCATCGCGTGGAGCATGGCCCGCAGGCAGCTATACGGTGAGGCCGAGGCAGCCCTCCGGGACGTCTACGCCGATCAGGACCGGATTCTGGGGAAAGATCACCCACGTACCCTGGTGACCCGGTACGAGATAGCGTTCCTACTTCTCAAGCAAGGTCGATTCGCTGAGGCCGAGCCCCTGGCCGCCGTGACCTACGCCGACCGACTGCGCATCTTCGGACCCGAGCACCCCGACACACGGGCCAGTGAACGAGCCTTGCAGGCCATCGGTTCGGGCAGCCGATGAGCACTCGGGGATATCGGTGGGGTGAGCCTGTGCGGTCGGCTCGGAGCGCGGTATCGGTGTTGCCACCGGTCCGTTTCCTAATAAATAACCTCTGAGTTCCCTGGGGTTGCTCCAGCCTGTCGAGCTCCTGGAGCAGGGGGTTCTTGTCCGAGTCATGCTGGTTTTGTCCTCTGAAGAGATCTCGGGATTCCTGAGGTCCTATCGTCTGGGTTGCCGGTCTTGCTGGATCGGTGAAGACGAGGGGGCCCGGTTGAGCCTGGCGGTCGTGCGGGATCCGGGTGAGGTGCGTGCCCCGGCAGGGCCGCAGGTGCTGGCGGCGTTCGAGACCGATGTGCTGGCCGGGTTCGTGCTGGCCCGGGCGGCGGCGGGCATGGCGGATGCGACGATCCGCTCGGACGTGCTGCACCTGGAGCAGGTGAGGGCGTGGTTCGGTCGGCCGTTGTGGGAGATGGAGCCCGCTGACGCCGACCGATACTTCGCGAAGGTATTGCGGGCGGCGGCCAAGGGCACCCGGCTGGCCCGTTCGCAGGCACTCCGCACGTACTTTCTGTTCTTGGAGATCCGCCACAAGATCGAGATCCATCAACTGACCGGCCGAGTCGTGGAATGCCCGATCGATGAAATGAACCGGCCTCGGGGTGCTGGCCGGGCGGCGTTACGGATCCCGCCCTCGGCGGCGCAGGTGGAGTTGCTGTTCGCCGGATGGCGCCAAGAGCTGGCGACCTGCCGGAAGTACGGGCCGGCGGCCCGTAATTACGCGGCGCCCCGGCTGATGGCCGAGGTCGGACTGCGGGTCAACGAGGCCAGCCATCTCGACCTGAACGACGTGAAGTGGGAGCTGGGCCGGTTCGGGAAACTGCATGTCCGCAAGGGCAAAGGAGCCCGCGGGTCCGGGCCCCGTGAACGCATGGTGCCGTTGATCAACAATGCGGGGGCGACGTTGCGCTGGTTCGTCCAGGACGTGTGGTCCTGCTTCGATGACGATCACGCCCGGCATGGGGCCCCGCTGTTTTGTTCCGAGCGTCGCGATGCCGACGGGAGTGCGGCCCGGGTCGGCAATGAGACATTGCGGGCCGCGCTGGCCGCGGCGGCGGTGACGCATCTGCCGGACTGGCCGGACCGGGTGACGCCGCACGTCTTGCGGCATTTCTGCGCCTCGCAGCTCTATCTGGGCGGGATGGATCTGGTCGCGATCCAAGAGACCCTCGGCCATGCCTGGGTCGCCACGACCATGAATTACATCCACGTCCATGCCACGCATGTCGAGGACGCCTGGATCGCGGGGCAGCAGCGGGCGGCCGATCGTTTGAAAGGGCTCAGCCCGTGAAGTGGAACCTGCGGCTGGCCGCCGCTCAACGCGGTATCTGGAAGGCCAGCGAGTTGCAGCGAATGCTCGCCGAGGCGGGCCTGGTGATCAGTGCCGGGAAGATGTCCGGCCTGTGGTCGGGTAGCCCGGCCAGCATCAAACTCCAGGACCTGGACGTCATCTGCGCCGTGGTGGGCTGCGGGGTGGAGGAGCTACTGATCGCCGAACCGGTCCAGATCGCCCAGGCCGAAGACCGGCCCGGCCTGGGCGACGTCGGAGAACAGACGGGCTCCTCCCCATCTGCCGGGAGGCCGGGCCACCGGTTACGCCGCAACGCCGTGACCGACGCTCCCTTCCGCCCGCCTGATGGCTGGACGGATCCGCGCCGACACTCCGATCGGCAGCTGCCCGGGCTGCTTTCCTGGGGATTCTCCTACGGATCGCAGTCCTACTGCCGGGCCTGCTACGACTTCGTCCGCCGTTACCGCTCCCGCGAATGCGAAGGCTGCGAGCGGATCATCGCGGTCAAGAAGGGGTACTGCCGGCTGTGCTGGCTGCAGGCCAGCCTCACCGCGACCGGCGGACGCAGACTCGCCCTGGAGGACTTCAAGCCTGCCGGCTGCTGGCAGCTGTCCTTGGCCGGAATGAACCGCCTCGGCAACACCGGCCCGGCCCTCAGACTTCGGCGGCCGAATCCGCTCTGATCCTCGACCCGGCTATCGGGACGCAGCTGGAGCTGCGTGCTCCCGGTGAGTCCCGGCATTTCGACGCACGGCATTGGGTCGCCGCCACCATCGTCAACGACGCCCTGTCGCAGACCAGGCGCATCGCAGCCGAACTCGCCGAGACCCGCGGCTGGACCAGCCGGATCGTCATCGAGACCGGCCGGGCGCTGGCCGTCGTGCTCGCCGACCACCAGGCCGGAGACCTGATCGCCTGGAGCGGGTTGTCGGCGACCTCGCACTCCCGGGACCTGAGCGTCACCCGTACCGCCCAGATCCTCGACCTTGCCGGGCTCCTCAACGACGACCGGATCTCTTCCTTCGCCGCCCTGAGGCGGGCACGGCTGCAACTCCTGCCCTCGCCGATGGCGCCGATGTCGAGCACTGGCTGCTCACCCGCAGCAAGGGCGGACCTCGCAGCCGGCCCCGCAACGAACACACCGTCCGCATGAACCTCAACCGGGTCCACCCGCTGCTGCTGGACTGGGCCGGACAGGACTACCTGCACTTGCGTGAGGTCACCGCCGCGATCCGACCCGAGGCGTCCACGACGGCCAGCGCCCCCTGATTCTCATCCAGCCGCTGCGACCCGAGGAGATCGACCAAGCCACGGCCGCCGCCCTCACCCCTGCGGCCCGTCTCGCTCTGGCCTTGGCCGCCGTCCACGCAGCCCGGCCCAAGACCATCCGGGAACTGCATCTTGATGACGTCGACCTCGGCAACCGGCGGCTGACCCTCACCGGTCGAGCCCGTCCGCTCGACGACCTGACCCGCACCCTGCTCCTGGCCTGGCTGCAGCACCGCGGCCGCCGCTGGCCCGGCACCGCCAACCCGCACCTGATCATCAACCAGCAGACCGCCATGACCACCCGGGCCGTCAGCGAGAACTGGCTGACCGAGAGCTGCCGCGGTCTCACCGCCACCCTGGAAGCGCTCCGGGTCGACCGGCAACTCGAGGAAGCCCTCACCCACAACGGCGACCCCCTCCACCTGGCCGCCGTGTTCGGGATCGACGACACCACCGCCATCCGATACGCAACCATCGCCCGACAGCTCCTGGAAACCACCGCCGAACAGCACGATCCCGCCGGTTCCCGCGAACCCAAGGGTCCGAACCACCCATAGAGCCCGACGAGCCTGGAGTTCATCCTGAAGACCCTTCAGTTCGCCCGAACTCTGGGGAACCCGAGCCGCCGTCCCGAACCGGACGTGCGGTAGGGTAGGCCGCCGACGAGGTGCCAGTTGACCTGGTCCTTTTCCGACGGCCCCCCTCCGAACCAGCCGTGCCCGCTTTCCGTAGCAGCTGGCTCTCCAGTGCTCATCGTGATCTGCGTGTGGGACGTCCGGCATGGATGTCCTCATGGCATACGCGACAGACGACAAGGGTCTTGCGGCGGCGTGAGGCCATGCGCGTG